>JANYDQ010000344.1 GCA_025363555.1 Bacteroidota bacterium
CTTGGAAATATAATAGGGAGTTTAGTTTAATTAGAAGACCAATTGTTCAATATATTGGAGCGGATGAAGAATATTATCTTACTTGGGGAATACGAAATATGGAAACAGCAGCAAGAAATCTGATTTATTTATTTGAAAGCGGAAGAATAAAATTCGGTGGGAAAAATGTAAAAAAACTACTCGGTGAGAATCTAAAAATCCGAGGACATGAGTTTCGTAAAAGGTGTTTTGATTGGTTTAATAAAAATGAAAAACTAAAAGTGTGGGAATTTGAGATTAAGATTGAACCTAATGGACATTTAAAATCAAAAACTAGTTTAGGGGATATTGATATTTTGGTTTTTGATGAGCAAAACAGTGTTGTTTACAGCATTGAATGTAAGCGTACTCATCAAGCAAAAAATGCGCATGAAATGAAAAGCGAAATGGACAATTATTTAGGGAGAGCGGGAAATAATGGTAAAATAGAAAAGCATGTTAAAAGGCATGAATGGTTAATTGAAAACAAAAAATTAGTAAGTGATTTTATTGGTTGGAAAGATGTTATAGATATAAAATCTATAATCTTGACCTCAGAATTAATTCCGTTAACATATTTAAAGAAAGATGCGTTGCCATTACCAATATTTTCTTACGGAGAATTAAAAAGAGGAGGAATAGAATTATTAAGTTATTATAAAATCACGCCTATGGTGAGATGAGATTCTGAAACAAGTTCAGAATGACCGGAGAGAGATGATTGATGTTAGTGTTTGCAGGAAAAAAACAGTTGTTATTTTTTTTCAATCAATTAAAAGATTTATTATATTTGTTCTTGAATTACTGTTGCTTTGTGAAAGCAAGGTAAATGAAACAAGAAAACAGGTAAAAGAAAGTGGAAGCAGATTAATAATTTCTGTTTAGCGAATTACAAAAGTTAGAATGATAATAAAATTTATAATAGTACTTATAATTGTTTGCAGAACGGTTGAGATTATTGTTAAGCGAAATGCAGGATTTGTTATTAGGCTACAGGTAATACATAGAAGCCATGCCCAAAGAGGGGCATTGCATCCACATAGAATTAGCAACTTTGCCCCTCTTTGGGCAAGACATCAGGGAAAGATTAGCTGGATTGCCCCTCTTTGGGTAAGACATCAACGAAAGATTAGCTGCATTGCCCCCCTTTGGGCAAGACATCAATGAAAGGTTAGCTACATTGCCCCTCTTTGGGCAAGACATCAACGAAAGATTAGCAACTTTGCCCCTCTTTGGGTAAAACATCAACGAAAGATTAGCTGGATTGCCCCTCTTTGGGCAAAACATCAATAAAAGATTAGCAGATTTGCCCCTCTTTGGGCACTACATTCACTTATAATTGGAGAAGATTCACCTCTTTTTACAAGTAGTGAATCAATGTTAATATTGCAATGAATAATTACTTAATATAAACTATTATTAACTGTTAAACAATCAATTACAATGAAATCAAAAGTAAATTTAAAAGGAAAACACCGGGCAAAAAATCAATGGTCAGTAATAGCCGGTTTGAAAGATGAACGTATTATTATTTTAAGCATATCCTTGGGTTATCCCAAAGGGAAATTAGGTTTTAAGCTTAAAGCTGCTGATTCCACATTTTACTTTAAAGCCTTAGCTATTTCACGGGCTCTGTCAAAAGACGTAAAAGGATATTATGCCGCTTTCAAAGAAATAAAATTGCTGACGGACGAGGTTGAGTTGTATGCTAAATCATTAAGGGAAATTGGCTTAGGTGGTTTGGGAAAAGTAGCGAGAAAGAATAGATGCAAACAGGATTTAAAAGGCACATTGGACAAAGCATTGAATTTTATAAATAACCTTGCAGCTGAAAATCCTGAACATGGTATTGAAATAATTACTGGGGCAAAGTTTAAGGTTTGCATTAGCCGTTCAGGAGGAAAACAACTACTCAGGGTAAAGCAAACTTCAACACCAGGTGAGGTAAAGCTTTATGGTTTGGCAGTGAAAACAGACGGGAAATATGTGCGTGCTATATATGAGTTTCAATATAGCACAGATGGCGGAAAAACATGGATTGGAAAGATTGGTGATATGAAACTATATGCACAGAAGCCAATAATGAAAATAAAAAAACTGGAGTTGGGTGTAGATACTTTGTTCCGGATGCGAAGTAATTCCAAAAACGGACTTTCGGCATGGTGCAACCCGGTGCGGATTATTGTAACCTGATGGGGGAAGGGTATTAAGAATGCAGAATTAGGAATGCAGAATCCCCGCCCTATTCCCTCACAAACTTTTTAATGGTTGTCCCGGTTTTTGTTTTTATTTCCACAAAATAAATTCCTCTTGCAGCATCCCTCATATCTATTTCGTGGGTGGTAATAGCTGAAGCATATTGATTCCTGCTTATTCTATTTCCTAAAATATCAACTACTGTAATACTTTCAGCAGGCTCACCGGAACAGGTAACTGAAATGCTTTCATTGGAAGGATTTGGAAATACAATAATATCAGACGACTGGCTTTGAATTTCATTAATTCCAATAGAAGTATTGGTGTAAAACACAGTGATGCGGATATGGTCAACATTGGCTGCCTGTCCTGTAGCTACGGTGTTTCGGGCTTTGAATGCAAGACCAAAACCGGTGCTGTTAATAACAGCAGGAGTCCATGTACTACCCCATAAATCGGATGAACCTCCATAAGTGGAATAGGTGCTGGTGCCGCTCCAGGGTGCTGCTGAAGCCCTGTTTGCTCCAACATTTGTTCCCACAGAAGTCATCAATTGAACTAACGAATCCCTGATAGGAAATGAAGAGGTGCCAGATAAACTGTTCTTTTTCACTTCTGCCATAATACCATTTATGGTAGTTGACAAAGGGATGGTGAAACCAAAACTGCTGGCTTCCAAATCGCGTGTATAAAAACATGAACTTTGAAAACAGTTGGGAAATCCACTCATTTGAGTAATAGCATTGACATTATCATTTGCATATACATTCATCATATTGCTCCAGTCGGCACCCGGGCACGAAAGACAAGCGAAAACAGATTCAGTAGCCGCAGAAGGGTTGTTTGGTCCCTGCATTTGTGCTGATGCAATAAGTCTGCAACCAACAAAGATTAAAGAGAGTAAATTTTTTTTCATGGTTTTAATTTTTATAAATATCCATGCAAAATTACCCAAATTAAAAGACAAAAACAAAAATTGATTTTAACAACTTTTTCTTAATTACCAACAACTTGCTATTCGTTACAGAATAAAAACTATTTTTGCAAACCATAGAGCAATTTAAACAATATACAATACACAATGCCCGATACAGCACAGGAACATTTAACAACGGTAGAAACAGCACAGAAATTAGGTTTGTTGCCTGATGAATACGAAAAAATTAAAGTTATTTTAGGACGTACTCCTAATTTTACGGAGTTGAGCATTTTCTCTGTTATGTGGAGTGAGCATTGCTCTTATAAAAATTCCATTGTCTGGTTAAAAAAGCTTCCTAAAAAAGGACCTTATATACTTGCAGAAGCCGGAGAGGAAAACGCTGGATTGGTGGATATAGGTGATGGTTTGGGTTGTTGTTTCAAAATAGAATCGCATAATCATCCTTCAGCATTGGAACCTTACCAGGGAGCGGCAACAGGTGTTGGGGGTATAAACAGGGATATATTTACAATGGGTGCCCGACCAATTGCTCAAATGAATTCCTTGCGGTTTGGAGATATAAAACTTGAAAAAACCAAATGGCTGGTGAAAGGAGTGGTTAAAGGCATTGGGGATTATGGCAATGCTTTTGGTATTCCTACAGTGGGTGGTGAAGTTTTTTTTGATGACTGTTACAGCACCAATCCACTGGTTAATGCTTTCAGTGCGGGTATAGTGAAAGCCGGAGAAACAGTTTCCGCAACATCAACAGGTGTTGGAAACCCAGTATTTATTGTCGGTTCGGCAACGGGCAAAGATGGTATTCACGGAGCAACTTTTGCTTCAGCAGATATTACAGAAGACTCTGCAAAAGATTTACCCGCGGTACAAGTGGGCGATCCTTTCCAGCAAAAGTTATTATTGGAAGCTACTTTAGAAGTTATTAAAACAGGTGCTGTTATTGGCATGCAGGATATGGGGGCGGCAGGCATCACTTGCTCCACTTCCGAAATGAGTGCCAAAGGAGAGCATGGCATGGAAATATGGCTAGACAGAGTGCCGACACGACAGGCAAATATGCAGCCGTTTGAAATCCTTCTTTCCGAGTCGCAGGAACGAATGTTGATAGTAGTTAAAAAGGGAAGAGAAAAAGAAGTACAAAAAGTGTTTGATAAATGGGATTTGAATTGTGCAATGATAGGAACGGTAACCGATACCAAACGCATCAAGTTTTTTGTTGGTGATGAATGTGTAGCTGATGTTCCTGCTCATGATTTAGTGTTGGGTGGCGGAGCACCCGTATATCACAGGGATTATAAGGAGCCTGCTTATTTTAAGGAATCGAAAAAATTTACCATTGAAAGTGTGGAAGAACCTGAAGATTTAAAAGCTATTTCTAAATTTTTAATTGCTCATCCTAACATTGCCTCTAAACAATGGATATATAATCAATACGACTCTATGGTAGGTACTGTTAACATGAGTACTAATGCGCCATCGGATGCTGCCATCGTAAACATAAAAGGAACAAATAAAGCCATTGCACTGAAAGTGGACTGCAATGCCCGTTATGTAAATGCCGACCCTGAAATGGGTACTGCTATTGCTGTTTCCGAGGCAGCGCGGAATATTGTATGCAGCGGAGGTGAGCCATCTGCTATTACCAATTGTTTGAATTTTGGTAACCCTTATAATCCGGAAGTGTATTGGCAGTTTGTAGGTGCTATAAAAGGAATGGGCACTGCCTGCATTAAATTTGAAACACCTGTTACGGGTGGTAACGTCAGCTTTTACAATCAATCATCGTACGAAGGACCTGTGTTTCCCACTCCTACTATTGGTATGCTTGGGGTATTAAAAGACAAAGGAAATAGAATGACATTAAATTTTAAGAAGGAAGGCGATTCTATTTATTTAATAGGAAGTTCAAAAAATTGCATCTCCTCTTCAGAATATCTTTATTCTTATCACCAGGTAAAAAACACACCTGCTCCTTTATTTAATATTGACGAAGAATACGAAGTACAAAAGGCGGTGAAAACATTAATAAAAGAAAAGGTAATTCAGTCTGCACACGATTGCTCAGATGGTGGTTTGTTTATTACTTTACTTGAATGTGCCATGCCAAACGGACTGGGGTTTGACATCAGTTCTGATGATGATGTTAGAAAGGATGCTTTCCTGTTTGGTGAATCACAAAGCAGAATTATTGTATCGGTAAAAAAAGAAAACGAAGATAAATTTATTGATTTGATGATGGAATCGAGGGCGGAATTTGAATTTTTGGGCGATGTGAAAGGAAAAGAAATGGTTATAGATGAAGAATCTTTTGGAACAGTTGCAGAGGCAAAAGCACTGTTTGATACTGCTCTTGGAGATTTGTTGAAATAAAATTATCCCACTTTATGAAAAAAAAATTGCTGTTTATTTTAATGTGTATTATGGGGAGTGTTGCTTTTGCACAAAACAGCGCATCAGAATATTATTTAAGCGCATTAATAAACGATTCGCTGAAAGACGATGTGGCAGCTATGCACGACATAGACAATGCCTTGCGGGTGAAACCTAATTTCGACAGTGCGTTGTGTTTGCTTGCTCTTATTAATCTAAGAAGTGAAAACTACAAGGATGCAATAAAGTTGTATGATAAAATTATAAAAGAGAATAAAAAATATTTTGAGGCTTTTTACGGAAGAGCAAGTGCAAAAGCACAGCTTCAGGACTATCCGGGTGCCATCAAAGATTATAACAATGCTATTGTACTGAACCCGGGACATTCCAAATCGTATTACAATCGGGCGCTGGCAAAAGGATTTATGGAAGATTATCCTTCTGCTATTTCCGATTTGGACAAAGCAATTGCACTGGACGATAAATATGTAACTGCTTATTATAGTCGTGCTTTCTGGAAAGACTTGTCTGGGGATTATGACGGTGCTATTGCGGATTACAAAAAAGTGATTCAGTTAGACCCGCGCTATAGGGAGGCATATACGGCTATGGCAACCACAATGTATCAGCACGGAGAAAAATTGGAGGCTTGTGAAGTGCTTAGACTTGCTGCATTTAAAGGAAGCATTATGGCAGAAGAATTAATTAATAAATTATGTAATTAAATAATGAAACGAAATTCCATTTTTTACTTCCTGCTTTTTATGTTGTTGAGTTTTATATCGCCCGCGCAGCAAATCCGTACGTCAATAGATACTGTTGTTCATGTTTCCTGCAATCATTCTTTTTTAGGTTCTGCAACGGTAAGTGTAACCAACCCCAGCCATACCCCTTATACTTTTCAATGGAGCAACGGACAAAACACCACAGGGCAGATTTCATCAACTGCAACTAATTTGGAAGTGGGAACTTATACACTCACCATCACGGATAGCCAGGATGGGGACCTTGCAATCATTGTTATAACAATAATCGAAGATGAATGTGTAATGTATCCAGAGCCTGTGTTTACCCCTAATGGTGATGGATACAACGATAGTTGGTTTATAGATAAAGCAGCTTTTTTTCCTGATATGCGAATATTGATTTATAACCGCCTCGGACAAAAAGTGTATGCGCACAGAGGAGTGTACGATGGCTGGGAAGGAAAAGATTTATTTGGTGCACAATTGCCCGATGCTTCGTATTATTATATTATTTTTCCGAATTCTTCGGATAGAAGTAAGGTAGTGAAAGGGTGTGTTTCTATAGTTCGATAATATGAAAAAATATATTTTATTTTTATTCTCCATTCTTTTTGGAGTTGGCTTAAATGCTCAACAACAAGACCAGTTCACTCAATTTACGCTGAATGATTATGGTATGAACCCTGCCGTAGCAGGGAGTGCAAACGGTTTAATGTTTTTGGCGGGAAAAAGAACGCAATGGAGAGGTTTTGAGGGCGGACCGGAAACAGAATTTTTAAACATCACGAAAGCATTTGGTAAAAAAGGATACCGCCATTTCTGGCACGGAGTAGGCGCCTCTGTGGAGCAGGACAGGTTCGGAGTATATACAACCAAGCAAGGTTATGTGTCGTATGCTATTCATTTAAAAGCTTCGCCAAAATTTCGCATCGGATTTGGCATAGCGGCAGGGGCAAAAAGTGTAGCTTTATCAAACATTGTATTCGATTCGAACGACCCTGTATTTATAGAAGGACAAAGAGCGGTGGTGGTTCCGGATATTATACCCGGAATTTACCTCTATTCCAAAAAGTTTTCTTTAAGCGTTACCGCACGCAACTTGTATAGAAATACACTTTCTTTTGGCGGCAAGCAATTGGGTTCGGGCACCAAGCTTTTGCCAACTGCTTATTTTACCCTAACCCGCAAAATAATTTCAGGTGGATATGGTTTTGTTACCATACCTGCGGTAAATATTCAAACTAATTTTAAAGGCATCCCTTCGGTAAACCTTAATGTAATAACCTATTATAAAAAACGGGTGGGTGTCGGATTCAATTACCGCATACACGATGCTCTTTCGGGAATTGTGCAGGTAAGAGTATATAAAAACCTGATTATTGGATTTGCTTATGATTTAACAATTTCCCGCTTTCGTGCCGGCAAAGCCAACTCTGACGAAATAATGGTGGGTTTATCTCCTGTAATGAGTACAGAAGATTTGGAAAAACAAGGCACCTCCAATTGCCCGAAGTTTGAAATATTTTGATTTTTAATTGTTGAAAAAAAAATTTAAAAAACTTTGGCATATTCTATGGAAAGCCGCTCTCTGGTTTTTCATCATCAGTATTTCCGTTGTCGTTCTTTTTAGGTGGGTTCCGGTACCTCTTACTCCTTTAATGCTTACACGGTGTGCGGAGCAAAAAATGGACGGAAAAGAAATGAAACTTGAAAAGAAATGGGTTCCCCTCGAAGAAATTTCTCCTCATCTTCAACTGGCAGTGGTTTGTTCCGAAGACCAAAACTTTATTAACCACTCCGGGTTCGATTTTCAAGCCATTGACAAAGCAATGGAATATAATAAAAAACATAAAAAGACACGGGGGGCAAGCACTATCAGCCAGCAAACGGCAAAGAACGTGTTTTTGTGGAGCGGCAGAAGCTGGATTAGAAAAGGGTTTGAAGTGTATTTTACTTTTCTGATAGAAACTTTTTGGAGCAAGCACAGAATAATGGAAGTATATCTCAATGTGATAGAAATGGGCGAGGGGGTATATGGAGCACAAGCTGCATCCACCATTTTTTTTCATAAAGATGCAAAGAAACTAACCGAGGGAGAGGCATCCCTGATTGCTGCTGTTCTTCCTAATCCTTTAAAATTTTCTGTAGTTAAACCAAGCGAGTATGTTTCCAACCGGAAATCCTGGATTATGCATCAAATGGCACTTTGGGGAGGATTCCTCAATTATGACGAGAAAGAAAACGGCAAATAGTACCTCCAGGTTTATTAAATAATTTCCCTTTAATTTATTGTACCTCTTTTATTTGTAATATTACATTTGTAAAAGGTAATATTATATTTTAAATCACTACTGTCCAACCATAATTAAAACATTTTCAGTTGATTATCAGTAGTATTATTTTCGTTTAGTAGTTCATGGTCTTCAAATGCTTGTTTCAAGGGCATTTTCTCAAAAAGTGTTATGCTCAATATTTGTAAAATT
>JANYDQ010000124.1 GCA_025363555.1 Bacteroidota bacterium
CTGTGTCCAGGTAAAGTCTGTTGAAGCTATCGTTGAGGTTAAACTTACGCTTGTAGTACCACCGCTATAAATGGTTTGATTGCCACTTGAACTTGCTACCGGTGTTCCACCAACTGTTTCGGTCAGGGCAAATGAACTTCCTGTACAACCTAATGCTGATGTTGGTATAATGGAATAAACAACAGTTTCATCTACGTTTCCGCTATTTGCCAGTGTCTGGCTGATAGTGGAACCACATGCTGATGCACAGTTGCTGTAGCCTGATACGTTAGCAGATGAGCCGCTTGCTGTCCAGGTATAAGTGGACGTGCCTCCGGTTGTGGTTGATAAAACTCCATTGGTCATGTCTCCGTTACACAAGTATTCGTCTCCGGAAGTTGAACCTACCGGGGTAGAATTTACAATTATAGTAGATAAGAATGTATTTCCTGCACAACCTGCTGCTGAAGTTGGTGTTACAGTATATCTTACTTGTCCTTGTGTGGTGTTGCTTGTATTGGTTAAGGTATTCACTATTGGTGAACCGCTTCCTGATGTGAACCCGGTTACCGTTCCGCTTAATAATGAACCTACCCATGTATAGGTAGTTCCTGTTAAGGAAGAGTTCAATACAACGTTAGTTGTTCCTCCGCTGCAGAAAGTAGCATTAGAAGCTAAACCTGCTGGTTTTGGATTTACCGTTACATCTACTGTAAACGGTGTTCCTGAACAGCCTGTTGCAGTTGGCGTAACTGTATATCTTACTACTCCAGGTGTTGTTGTGCTTGGGTTGGTAAGTGCCTGTGCTATGGTTGTGCCGCATCCTGTGGTGCAACCGCCTAAACCGGTTACTGTTCCTGACAATACTGCTGCGGTATAGCTAAAGGTAGTTCCTCCTAAAGTGGAGTTAAGTGCTACACTTGAGGTGGCTCCGCTACAAATAGTTTGTGGCGATGCTGAACCTACAGGGTTTGGATTAACCGTTGCTGCAACTGTTGCTGATGCTGTACATCCAAAAGGATCAGTAAATGTAACATTATACGTTCCTCCGTCACTTACTGCTGCTGATGCTATGGTTGGGTTCTGAACGCTGTATGTGTTTGGTCCTGTCCATGCATAAGTGCCGGTAGCAACCGGTGGAGTAAATCTCCATCCTTCGTTTGCTGATGTACTTGGCAATGCAACACCGTTTCTTGCTGCATTTGCTGGTGTTCCTGCTGATCCGCTTAAGTTTTCAATACCTAAGGTTCCTATTTTACTAGCATTGTTAGTAAACTGATTCCAATACACATCAATTAAGTTTGATGATTCACGTAATACAATTTGTGCTGTATCATTATCTGTACCGCCAAATACAGGGGCTGCCCATGTAATTGCAAATGTTCTGTTTGGTGAAACTCCTGAAGTTAAATAACGGATACTTCCGGTGGTGGTGAACAATAAGTCCATCCATGGTGAACCAACGTAACCGTTAGGTACTGCTGCGTTTGGAATGGCAACTCCGGTAAACGCAGTTGAAGTTCCTCCGCCAAATTGGATGTTACCATTTGTACTAACATTTACTGTTGTATAGGTAGTTCCATAAAAGTTGAAATTGAAATTCAACGGAATGTTTGACCACAAACCATCATCAAGAGATGCTATGGATTGCGCTACAACTGCTGTTCCTGCATTACACAATGTAGTTCCGGAAGTTGTATTTATTGGTGCAAACGATGTTGTAGCAACGGTATAGTTACCTGTTACCGGTTGTGTTACTGTTCCGGTTGAGGTAAGGTTTAATGCATTACCTGCACATACAGGTGAATTAGAACCTGCTGTAACTGTAGGTAATGTAGTTACTGTAGCTGTTGTGGTGGCTGTTGTAACACAGGTTCCCTGGGTTACCGTTACTGTATATGTTCCTGCTGTAGTTACTGTGGCAGTTTGATTGGTTCCCAAACCTCCTGTCCATGAATAACTGCCTCCCGCAGGAAGTGCTGTTGCAACTGCTGAACTACCTGCACATAATGCAATAGATGTAGGGGAAACAGTGGCAGGTGAATAGGTAGTTACAGATAATGATGATGTAGCAGAACTTCCGCAGGCATCAGTAAGTGTGCAAGCATAGGTATGTGTACCCGCTGTGGCCGTTATCGTTGCTGTTGAGCCGGTAAATGCAGAACCATCCTGGGTCCAGCTATAAGTAATAGGTGCTGCGCCTCCTGATGGATGAGCGGTTACTGTTTGCAAACCCACGCATGAGGTTGCTCCTCCTACTGTTAATGCACCTGCTGAAACAGGAGTGTTGGATATGCTGACGTTTCCAGTAGCAGAACATCCCGAAACTGCATCTGTAACAGTTACTGTATAAGTGTTCAATGCAGAAGTTAAAGTCGCAACCGGGTTATAAATAGAAGTACTTGAAAGGTTAGTAGATGGTGAACCAACCCAATTATAGTTGTTTGCAGCTGGATTAATAATATTAACAGAATAATCTTCAGTTTCACCCCAGGTGTAAGTACCTGTTGGACTAATAACTGAACTTTCAACATAAACAATTCGCATTAATGTTGTTCCTGCAGTTGCTGTGCCGGGAATGGTAATTGTACCTGAAGCGGTACCATCTGAACCTGACACGGAACCTGTTGGAACACCGTACGCTTTTACGAATAATTGCTCGCCAGGTAAATCAAAAGTTCCATTACGGTTTAAATCGATATAAATAGCTGCCATATTTGAGTAGCTTGTGACATTGCAATAGCCCAAGGTTAAAGCGCAAGGGATGGTAGCTCCAAGAACTAAATTGGGTGCGGAAAGCGAAGTATAGTTTGAATATAATGTTAAAGAAGAAGCCGGCAAACCATTAACAGCTCCGCTTCCTGTGGTTAAACAGGTGGAGGTATTGTTTAATAAACTTCCGCCTGTACCAAGTTGAACGCCATGAATTTCTTCATCAGCAGTGCTGGTGGCAGCTGATGCCAAATAACCCGAAGGTAAAGAAGATGAACCACCTCCCGCAACTACTGCTAACTGACTTGTCCCCCCAATACAAACACTTGCAGGTGTTGCAGTAATGGAAGTAATAACTGGCACAACACCAACTCCAACAGTAACTGAAGCTTGCGCGTTACAATTCTGGGAGCCATCGTGAGCGATAACTGTATATACATAAGAACCTGCAACCGTTGGGGAAACAGTGGTTGTTCCAGGAAGGGCTCCACCTGCCACTGAACCTGCTATACCACTTCCTGAAGAAGGAGCTGCTGTCCAGGTAGAAGTGGTATAAACATTACCATTTGTGTTTGTTGGTTTACTAAACGATAATGTTGTAGAACCTGCGCCACAAATGGAGGTACTGGTTGCTGAAGCAACAATAGCGTCAGGCTGATTTACAGTTGCTGTAACAGAAGTACGGGCACTAGCGCAACCGTTGGTTCCTGTTTCACTTACAAACCATGTTGTAGAATTAGTAATTGAAGTAAGAAAAGTGGTAGAACCTGCTGAAGTTAGTTGTTGCTGAATAACTAGATTATCTATAGTTGTACTCATAGAAACTCCACCGGTTCTTCCGGCAATTACATGTTTCCAGGTTGATTTATTGGCACTTAAATAAGCAGCAGGTAATTGAATATTGCTGAATATTGTAACACCACCTATAACAAGTGTTAATTGTCCGGTTGAATTTACCGTAATGGTATAATGTTTTGAACCACTGTTTAACCAGGAAGAATTGGATGAATAACCTAACACAGCACCTCCCACAGTTGCAGGATAAGATGTTGCCACTTGGTTATAAAGTAAATAAATTCCCTGAATGTTATTTCCAGCAGTTCCGTAAGCATCAAAACTAATACTTAATTTAGAACCAGAACCTTGTTCCTGCCCAACAGCAGTAATAGTAGCATCAGCATCATCAGCAAAATTATAACTGAAACCGTCAGCCATATTGGTTACTGCGGCACCAACTGTATTGGCGTCAAAATCTACCTGTAATTGAGTAGTAGTAGAACCACTTGCAGGAACTGTTATACCTCCTTGCTGTGAAGCAAGGTTCGGATATAATGTTAAAACTCCACTTCCAATAGCAGCTACACCTGAAAGTGTGGCAGTACCCGGACCGGAAGCAAAGCTATTTGTATAATACGTTTGTAAACTGCTTGGCGGACCTTGCTGCAAAGTACCACCTGAAGAAGCATTGTACCAGTTAAATTGACCTGAACCGTTAACTCCACCTGTGGAAGCAACAGAAGCAGTTGGAACACCTGCACCACATTGAGTAGAATTAACAGATGTTGGAGCTGTAATGGAAGTAGCAGCAGTTACAGTAACAGTGGATGGAGCAGAAGTGCATCCACCAGCTGTAGCTGTTAAACTATATGTAGTTGTCGAAGTAACTGCACTTGCAGTTGTCGGATTTGTAGTTGTTGAACTTAAAAAAGTGGAAGGACTCCAGACATAAGTAATAGCTGATGAAGGTGGTGTGAAAATATAACACAAACCTGAAGTTGGAACATTCGGAATGAATGTCATAGTAGATGAATTTGCCGGACCTGCTGAAGTGGTACTCCAATTTGGATTCGTCACCCTGTCGTTAAAATCGGTGATTGCTGCACCGGTTAACCCTGCCTGACAAGTAAAAGTAGTGGCTCCCGGAGCTGCAATATATCCAAGCATTACCACATTACTTGATTCAAATAATGCTATCTGCATCGTTGCTTCATCTAACCCTGTGGCATACTTACCCCAATGAGACCATTGCAAACGAAATACACGGTTAGGAGTTACTCCTGTAGTAGCGTATTCAAGGCGGTGAGTACCTGCTAAACCATACATATCAGCACCCATAATGGAAATACAATTTGCTAACCCAGAAAGGGGGACGTAATTTGTAGTTGTAAGTGCACCAAGTGTTGCATAACAGTTGTCGCTCGCACCAATGGTTGTAAAAGTAGTACCGTGGTAATTGAAAGAAAATGGCAACGTAATAAGTGCCTCATTGATATCATCCTGTGCTCCGGTGCCTATTAAAGTACCTGTTCCCTGTATGTCAACAAGAGATGCCGGGCTGACAGCAGTGCTGAAAGTATAAGCACTAACAGAAGTTGGAACGGAAGCTACTCCAGTTAAAACTGAACTTCCTCCATTACATACTAAAGCATTAGAAGCGGTTACAGATGAAATTGTAGGTGCGTTTCCTGATATTGTGATTACTGCTGTTGCTGTTCCATTACATCCTGATGTGGTTCCGGTTACGGTATAAGTGGTGGTAGCAGCAGGAGATGCAGTAACAGAAGCTCCTGTGGAAGCGGATAAACCCGCTGTAGGTAACCATGAATAAGTGGTTCCCCCGGAAGCTAATAATGCTATTGGATTACCTGCTGCACACATCGAACCTGATGTGGGAGTTACACTCACACTTGGATTAGCAGTTAAAGTAAGAGTTGAAGAGTTTGCTGATGTTCCGCTTAATCCGGATGAAGTACAAGTAACTATGCAACGAAACACATAAGTTCCGGCAGTATTTAAAGTAGGAGTGGTAAAAGAAGCTGTTGTTCCTCCTGCAATATTCGTAAAAGAACCTGAGTTAAATGATTGTTGCCATACATAGGTTAATCCTGATGCAGCTGTAGCACCTGTTAATGACAATGACGTGGTTCCTGACCCACAAATAGTTGTAAGTGAAGTTACCGCAGTTCCTCCTGACGGTGTTCCTGAACACCCCGCTCCTCCTGTATAAGTAATGGTTAAACTGGGTGCGGTAGCATTAACACCGGGATAACCTCCAATATTATATGTATTGGTTGAACCTCTTACATAACCTAAATTGGCATTATTAGTATTGATATTTGCCTGAATAAATGCTATACCTGTAGCATTTAATACCTTTGCCTGGTTACCTGTGGCTGACCAGGTGGATGCATTAAACGAAGTACCTGTACCGCAATTGGTATAAAGTGTGGCACCCGCAATTGCAGAAGGTGTTCCTGTAAATCCATACACGTTATTTGTTGCACCCGAAAGAGTAGACGAATACGTGTAAAAATTTGCGGTTACGGCAGTAACTGTAGCACCCGCAGGAATAGTGCTTAAATTAAAATGAGCCCATCCGCGGTTGGTAGTCGAGTTAATGGTAATCATGTCTCCATCATTCTTGGCACCTCCCGTATTTACCGAGCCGGAATTAAAACTACCTGCCGAACCTGTACACGTAATGGTTACTGTTGTTTGTGCATTTGCATTTGTTGCCATAAGTCCTAATAGAACCATTGCGCAACACGCCAACCGTAAGGCCAGCGATTTTGTTTTTGTAATTGTTTTTTTCATTTGTTTTTTGTTTGGGGGTTAGTTAATTATTGATTTGTTTGTTTTTGTTTTATTTTATTTTTGTTTATTTTGTTTTATTTCATATATAAAATTTACCGTTATATATTAATAAAATGCTATTTTGTATCAAAAGGTTGCACTGTGTTAAAAAAAGTTAATAACGTTTTTAAATTTTGTTTGTTTCCTGATTTATTTTCTCTTTTTATTGATATTTATAATAAAGAGTAAAGGGGCAGACAATTAATTACTAACCCATTAGTAAGTTTCCAAACTGCCCCTTACTTCTATTCCTGTTTTTAACTATGTGGATTGACCACTGTGCGTATTATAGGTGTGCAGGGGTCGCTTTCCACTCCATCTTTTTTACCTACTGTAATAATACGAACACCTACCTCTTTGTCAAGGGGTAAATCTTTTATTAATGCTGTTGATTTGCTGGTGGACATTTTATGCACCCAAACCGGCATGACATCGCGCGGGTTTAAGGAAATTTCAATATTATATCCTTTAGTAAGTTTTTTGGGAAGTGCATCCCAGTGCAAATCGAACGAGCGGGCAATGCTGCCGGTGGTTATTCCAAATCCTGTTACTGTTCTGACAGTATCAGGAGCCACTGTGTTGTCTGCTTTTATTGAAAATCCTGTTTCTGTTACTTTGTCGCGGTTGCCGGCAGCTTTTGATTGAACAAATGGAATGTAATCGTCAACAAATGTGTTGTTCAACTCTCTTAACCCATCATTAATAATTACAGTTAAGGTTTTTGCCTGGGTTAATAAAACATCACGTTGGGTAGCTTTTGTGGATACTGTTCCTATTTTAAGCCGGGTGGCGGCAGTGGTTGGAGCTATTGAGCCATATATAACATCGCTATCTATGCCGTTGCATATATTACCGAATTTTTCCAGTTTTTGCGAATCGGTTTTGCCTTTTATATCAAGGGTAACGATTAACTTTTTTACT
>JANYDQ010000135.1 GCA_025363555.1 Bacteroidota bacterium
AATGTCATTAAGTTAAGGAAATGATTTTTGCCTTGAAAAGTCCGAAGGACTTGAATTTGAATAGCCCCGAATGAAATTCGGGGAAACAGAACAGAATAAATAATCAACAACCCAGAAAGGGTTGAATATAATCCCTGACAATGCGTTAATTTATTTCATTCAACCCTTTAAGGGTTGGGATTTATCATGCCATTTTTACCACGGGTTTCACCCGTGGCTATTCATATTTAACCCTTTCGGGTTTTCCTTAACTTAATGACATTGGCCGCGAGAGTGTTTCGCTTGTGGCAATTATTTGGTGGTGTCCCACCACCTGTTTGCCACAAGGCTTTGTTAGCATTTTTCACCAAAAAAACGTGTAAAGAAAAAAATCGATTATTTAATTTTGTATGTTTGCAGGTGAAAAATCCCGCACATGCGGGACAAGGCATCAATGAAGAATCAATTGGATTTATATAAGCATAACAAAATATATAGTGATGTATGGCACTATAAATTGTCGGAGGAATGTGTAAAAAAAGAGGATTGTTTTTTACTTGATTCGTTTATGGAATGTTATTACGAACCCGCTCCATTATGGGAAAATAAAATATCAACTATTGAAAAAGAAAATCTTTTTCAAGCCATTTATATTTCCAGGGAAACCAACCCGGTTACCGAAAAGCATGATAGCGTTTCTCATTTTGTTCCTACAAAACTTTTTATAGGAAATTATGATGATGAAAAATTTAAAAGCAAAATTGAAGAATTTATTATCTCGAAAGGTTTAAAAAACCTGAGAATGGAAATATCGGATAATTTTCATATTCACGAACGTTATAAGTATGAAATAAAGCACATCGAATTTTACAGGCACGAACCCCACCTGGTAGTGTATTATTCGCGCGAAGGATTGCTAAGGGGCGCTATCCGCCATGATTATTTCGACAGGGAAACAGGGGAAAATTATTTAGGGAAGAAAGAAGATTTTGAACGGCTTTATAAATTTATTAATCGTAATTTTATAAAAGATTTTTATGGAAAAGAAGCTCTTCATCTTTTACTGGAGTATTATCAAAAAAACTTCCTTGATAATTTTGAATATGGTCAAAGTTTTTTAGAAGTCTTTGTGTCTGATAGCCATTAGAAATTTCCAGTTGGGCGTAGGTCTGACCCTTTCAGTTTAGCATCCTCGCTAAGTTGCATTTAACCGGCATCCTGCTGTTTTATCTATTTGAATCCCTATGTCCCTATTGTGTCTATGTGGTAAAAAACACATTTTCAATCTTTAAAATCTGCCATTTGTGCAGGCTGTTGAAGTATCAGTGTTCTGTTAAAAACAATATTTGCTCCCATCCTGAAAAAGTAGAGAATAGAATTTATAAATAATATATCTTTGTAAAAAAAATGCCAATTCTATCACTATTTTTTTGGAAATAAGAAATGAAAAAAAAGCAACCAACAACAACAGCAAGTCAAACCGATATAGAAAAATTAAGTTTGAAAGGGCAGGTGAAACAACTGAAAGAAACCTGCTATAAACCAACAAATGAAGGGCAACTGCTACAGGAAAAAATTTTCGGTAATAATTATATTGACAAGAGAAATTTTATTATTTCATTTGATGAAAAGGGTCGTAAAACAGAAGAAATAGTGTTTGATAAGGAAGGGCATTATGAAAAATTTGTATTTGATGACAAAGGAAACAATACAGCCAAATGGACATCCTATAATTTGCCCGGTGCTGATGAGAACCATAACCCCGTTTTCTATACTTATAACGAAAAAGGGCTGCTGATACAAGAGTATCATAATTATAAATTTGCCAATACCTGGCACAGGACGAGCTATGAATATGATGAAAGAGGAAATACCATTCTTTGCAGGACAGAAGGGTCTCATCTTGATTATTATCTTGAACAAACTTCGGTATATAATGAAAAGAATATCCTGGTAGAATCGAAGTATATATCGGAAGGAGAATTAAAAAACTGGTCGAAGTATGATTTGGATGCAAAAGGAAATATCATACGGGTGCATAAACTGGATAAAGAAGGAAAAGTAATTTTGTCGCAGGACCATAAGCCAGTAACGGATGCTAATGGATACCCCATAAAATTCGAGACCCCGAAGAAGAAAAAAGACAAAAATATTTCTTACCTGTTTGAAAACGATAGCCATGGAAACTGGGTAAAGAAAACGGAAATGTATGATAAGCTGGTAAATTTTATTACCATTCGCGAAATCATTTATTACGGGGAAGACTTTAATGTTGTTCCGCTAAGTTTTGAAAGACCTGTTTATATTGATAAAAAAGTTTTAGCCAAAGCCAAACCAAAGGCAACTGATTTGACTACGAACGAAGCACAATGGTTAGCCGAAGCAGGTGGTATTAACGAGCCTTTTTCTATTCTCCGGTACTATGCGATTAAGAACAATGAAGTTCCATCCCAGGATAGTTATGGAAATATGGATATAGAAGCCAATGTGCTGATGAAAGAACTGGTGGCAGGTTTGGAGGCAAAGGTGCTTCATTCCACTAAAATGGCAAACAGGGATGGCCATCATAAACTGATTCGTTATACATTAGGTTTTCCTAATGATAGTTATTTGCTTCATGCAATTCAAATAACCGCACACGATTCGGATAATTATAAAGTGCCTGAATTTATGAAGGAAAACAATGATGAACCTTATTATGTTTACCTTAGCCAGTTCACTTTATTCCTTCCAAGTGAGGCTTCGGACAGGCGCGACAGAGAATTTGAAGAAAAGCTGAAAGAATATATTTACAAATGCACATTAAAAGAAATTGAAGAGGGAGAGAAGCCTGTAATTTATATGATAGAAGTGAATAATGATGGTTTTCATTTACAGGAACATTCTGTACATGATGATTTTGAAATAAAAAACCTTGATATTCATTATGGTTTTGGCTTTGAAAAATTTCACGATGACCTTATGAACCGGTTTAAACATGAAACCAAAGGGTTAGTACTTTTTCATGGAGAACCCGGAACAGGTAAAACCTATTACATAAGGCATTTGTTAAGAAAGATGTCTGCCAATAATAAAATTGTAATTTATATGCCTCCTAACCTGGTGGACCACCTGGTGGAACCAGGCTTTATGACTTTTTTGTCGGGTGCAATTGCTGAACATTCTTCGGATGGTAATTTTTGTGTGCTGCTGATTGAAGATGCAGAACCTTTGCTGACTCAACGGGATTCAGGGGCGAGGATACAGGGAATTACCAATTTGCTGAATATGACCGATGGATTACTGAACGATATGCTCAACCTCCAGATAGTTTGTACGTTTAATGTCCACCTGAAGCAACTGGACAAAGCTCTGCTTCGCCCAGGAAGGTTAATAGCACGCAAAGAATTTAAAGCGATGAATGCGTTGGATGCAAACCGCCTTGCAAATCAACTGGGCATTAAGCATCATTTCAACTCACCTGCTACACTTAGCGAAGTGTATTCCATGTTGAAAGATAAAAATACCCTAATTCATGATGTTCCTGACGTGGAAGACTAATTTGAATAGTATTATTGCTCGCTTACCGACAGGCGCGAGTTTCTTTTCCAACTCGAGATGTTCTGTGGCACACTTATTACCAAATGTAGAAAAATTATTACCTTTGGTATTGCTTTACAATTAAAACTTTTGTAATGATAGTAACGTCTATGAACTTTGATGAAATTTGCCCTGGAGAAGAGAAGGAATAAATAAAAAAAATAAATTGTAAATAAAAATTATGGCATCTGTTAAAAAGGAAAATTGCGAAAAAAGAATTAACTTGGTAAAAAAAAGAAGATAAAAAAAGTTTTATTAAAACAAGTCAATCAGAATAATAGAAGGTAACCAAAAGGCAACTTAAATAGTTAAATAACAATATCGTTAAACTTTTTAGTTTAAAATAAGTTCTTTTCTCGTTTATTCCATTCCATCTTATCAGCGTTGCCCTACCCTTGCTTTTCACCTTTTCAATTTTTCAAATTGCCAACTCTTCAAATTATCCTATATTTGCAGTCCAAAACAAAAAAATCAACAATTATAAAATAAGTAATTATGGCAAATTCAGGCGACATTAATGTAGGTTCGGTAATACGGTTTAACGGAGAACTTTGTAAAATAGAAGAGTATCAACACCGCACACCGGGGAATTTACGGGCATTTTACCAGGCAAGGATGCGAAATTTAAAAAACGGAAAAATTGTGGAGAATCGTTTTCGCGCGGGAGAAGCGGTAGAAATGGTGCGTGTGGATTATAAGCAGATGCAGTTTATATACCCCGAAGGCGATTTTATTGTGTGTATGGATAATGAAACGTATGAACAGATACATATTCCTGCCAATTTGCTTGGGGACAGTTTGAAATTTCTGAAAGAAGGAATGGAAGTTAAAATATCGTTTGAAGGTGACGAACCTATACTTGCAGAGGCTCCTACATTTGTGGAATTAGTAATTACATATGCTGAACCGGGCGAAAAAGGCAATACGGCAACCAATACTCTGAAACCAGCTACAATGGAAACAGGTGCAGTGGTAAATGTTCCGCTGTTTGTAAATAAAGGTGAAAAAATCAGGATTGATACGCGTACTAATTCTTATGTGGAGCGAGTGAAATAATGAAATTAGCTTCTCCTCATCAACTTAAAGATATTGCCTCCCTCATCAAATGTGAATTTGTTGGAAATGAAAACCATATTGTTACAGGCTTAAACGAGATACACATGGTGGAAGCCGGTGATATTGTTTTTGTGGATCATCCGAAATATTATGACAAAGCATTACTATCGAAAGCTACTACTATTCTTATTAATAAAAAAGTAGAATGTCCGAAAGGCAAAGCATTACTCCTATCTGATGACCCTTTCAGGGATTATAACAAATTAGTTCGTCATTTTTATCCGGTAAATTATTCTACGAAACAAATCAGCGATACTGCAAAAGTGGGGGAAGGCACGGTGCTGATGCCCGGTGTGTATCTTGGAAATAACGTAACAGTTGGAAACAACTGTGTGCTGCATCCTAATGTGGTGGTTTATAATGATTGTGTGATTGGCAACAATGTAATTATTCATGGAGGCACAATAATAGGCGGTGATGCTTTTTATTATAAGAGAAGACCTGGGAAATTAGATAAAATGATTTCGTGCGGAAGAGTGGTGATTGAGGACGATGTGGAGATAGGTTCCAATTGCACGATTGATAAAGGAGTTTCGGGCGATACTATAATCGGGGCAGGAACAAAGATGGACAATTTAATTCAAATAGCCCACGACACACACATTGGGAAAATGTGCCAGTTTGCTTCGCAGGTGGCTATTGCAGGGGTGGTAACAATAGGGGATAATGTAATTATATGGGGGCAGGCAGCAGTAAGAAGCGATGTAACCCTTGGAGATGGAGCGGTATTGCTTGGACAATCGGGACTGGCAGAAAACATCCCGGCAGGCAAAACTTATTTTGGTTCGCCCGCAAGCGAAGCAAGAGCCAAAATGAAGGAAATAGCAGCAGTAAAGATGCTTCCTGGATTGTTGAAAAAATTGAATCATTGATTTTTATGCGTTCGGTGGAAACCGTTATATCTATTGTTTTATATTTTTCGTCTAAATAAAATACAAGTAACAAATAAGATTTATAACTTCGTAATAGTTTATGGATAATACTTTTGAAATGTCATCACAAATGAATAAAAATCTTTCGAAGCGGATTAAGGATATAAAGCTTAATTCGTTATTGGAAATTACGAAAGCAATTAATCATAATTTCTCCACCGAACAATTACTTGAAATTTTTGAAAATGTTATAAAGAACGAACTAAATATCGGGAAACTGGTTTTGTTCAGCAATGAAAACGGTTGGAAATGTATTTTAAAGTATGGCGTTGGTGATGAATATAACGATATTAATGTGGAAAAAGATTTGTTGCCTATTACAGAAATAAGTACCACCAATTTTTCGCAAACACTATTAAGCAAAACCTTTGAAATTGTAATTCCTGTTTTTCATAAAACCCAACCTCTCGCTTATGTACTGATTGGTGATTTGGAAGATAAAGTGGAAGTGAGTCCTACCATTAAGCATTTACCATTTGTGCAAACACTGGCAAGTATTATTGTGGTAGCCATTGAAAATAAAAAACTCGCCAAAGAAAACATTCGTCAGGCAGCAATGAAAAAAGAGCTGGAACTGGCATCAGAAATGCAGTCCATGCTTTTCCCGACTTCCCTGCCAAAAGACAGTGTGTTAGATACTGCTGCATTCTATTTGCCTCACCAGGAGGTAGGCGGTGATTATTATGATTTTATCTGGTTAAATAAAAATGAATGTGCCTTTTGTGTTGCAGATGTTTCCGGCAAAGGAGTTGCTGCTGCATTGCTCATGTCGAATTTCCAGGCTAATCTAAGGGTTTTGTTTAACCACACTACTTCCCTTACAGAGCTGGTGCGGGAGTTGAACACCAAAGTAATGGCAAGTGCCAAGGGAGAAAAATTTATTACGCTTTTTATCGCTAAATATAATTTAGTAACCCGTACTCTTACCTATATTAATGCCGCACATAATCCGCCTTTGGTTTCTATTGGCAATTCCATAAGTCTTTTGAAAACAGGTTGCACCGGGTTAGGTATGTTTGATGAAATAACCAAAATAAAAGAAGGAATATTAAATATCACGTCCGGAACTTCTATTGTTTGTTATACGGATGGTTTGGTAGAATTAGAAAATGATAATTCGGAAGATTTCGGGATTGAATCATTAAAAGATATTATCAGAAATAATCCTGATTTAGATATGAAGAGCCTAAACCGGTTGATAATGGAAACCATTATCAACTACAAGCAAAGCATGCCTTATATAGATGATATCGCTTTGTTTAGCTTGAGGATGCACTAACTAAAGATAAGGAGTTATTACGTCTTTACGTCCTTCGACAAGCTCAGGATGATAACGAATTTGGGAAACCTGATTCGTTTTTTTATTGCTCTATTGCAACAGCTGGAACTTCTTCCGCTTTATTATTGTGGTAAATATCTATTGCAACAAACATGGCAACAAAGCCCCAGAAAGGAACTGAAGCTTTATCAGTATCCAGGAAGTCGTTTAACCCTCCGTGCACAATATAGGTGATGAAGCCTAACAATGTTACTAAAACAATATTTTTTGCTTCGTTATCTTTTAAGGTATAGTATAGCCTGAATGCTGTTGAAAGGGTGCAAATAATAATCGCAATAAAGGTAAGCACACCCAGTACTCCCGATTCGCTCAACGGACCAATGTATTCGCTATGTGCATTACCTTTATCACCCATATTGGTACTTATAATTGTTTTTTCATGTGCATGTTGAAAGGGAGCGTACTCAAAACTATATGTACCCGGTCCCCAGCCAAACACAGGCCGTTCTGCAAACATACAGAAGGCAGCGTTCCACCTGTTCAACCGTTCGAGATTGGACGCATCAGTAGATATATTAGAAATAGACTGGATGTGTTTATCAAAATCCTGGGACGCATCCTGCCTGTTTCTTTCCAAACTCATCACAATTTCAGTTTGATAAATTAACGCCAGCACACCAGCTCCAGCAATGGCAATCATTATGTACTTAAACTTTATTCTTAATAACAATAACACATACATCATTAAAGCCACAGCTAAACTTAACCAGGCAGCGCGGGTATAAGAGAATATTAATGCGACAATAAAAATAAGCAATACTATAAATGCAGCAAATTTAATACTTCCGGAATATTTTTTATTTAAGGAAAAAAATATCAGTGCAGGAAAAAACATGGCAAGAATGGCTCCGTAAATAGTATGGTCATTATAAAAAGGAGACATCACATAATTAGCCGGTGCTTCCGCAAAATTCATTAAAGAGTGTTCGTAAAGGGTATAAAATATAATTAAGGTAAAGGGAAGAATATACAACCAGTCGAAACGTTTAATGTTATTATAATTTTTAAACAATTGAGTGCATAAAAAATAAAAGACGATGACAAACCATAGCCGGGCAATTAAGAACTTAAATGAAACTACAGGAATATCACTGGTAACACAGGTAATGAAAATCCACACCAAATTAATAATGATAGCAATGGTAACAGGATGTTTCATTACTTTAATATCCATGGTATTCGAATGCAATTGCTTAAAGATAAAAATAAGCATGATGCCGAAAATAATAGGCTCTGTAGGCAAACTAAGCCCTAAACCCCCATCCAGGTTTTGCAGATTGATGGCTAACGGGGTTAGAAAAACAACAAATAAAATAAGTTTATCGAGAGAAAAAAGAGCAAGTAAAACAATTAATATTACAGCGGGAATGAGGTTGAAATAATAAAATTCATAATAGGTACAAATTGCATTTACTACAATAAACACAAGACTGGATGCGAGTACCCATTTTATATTTTTATAGGCTAACAAGATATTGATTATTGAAATACTCTTCTTTTTGTATCAAGAAAAATGATAATTAAAAATAAAAAAAGATTAGCAGAAACTACAGAAACCAACACAATTAGCGAACGAATCGGATATGCTTTTTTATCTGACGGGGTAGGTGAGGTAACCATATTGGTATATGTAAGCTCCTTATTCATGTCTTTCCACGCCTCATCATAGTCCAGCTTTGTTTTAGCATAGCCCTTTAATAATTCATTAAATACTTTCACATTTTCATAATATTCACCGCCCTTTTCTTCCATGTTGTGCATCATGGTTTCAATGTTTTTGAAGTTATTGTTTTCCTTTCCGCTTGCCAGTACTTTCAAATAGGCTTTCATTATTTCTTTTGCCTGTGAATTATAATCTAAAATCTGGTACTTTGTTCTTAAATCAAGCAATTTAAAACTTATGGTATCGAGTTGTTGTTTTTTAAATTTCAATTCATTGGTAAGCAACACCAATACTTCATTCGTTTTTTCCCGTTGCAGTTTACGGGCTTTTCGATTCAGTGAATTAATAATTTCCTTTACCATTTCGCAGGCAACTTTAGGGTCGGTATCCAGCACTTTAATTTCAACAGATTCGAATTGAGTGCGACTTATTGAAACATTCGATTCGTAAGTTGAAATTAAAGCCGACATTCCTGATTTTGCTGTTGTATCAATATCATAGCGCTTTGGTAAATCAAATTTTCGAATAACATCTTTTTGAATATCAGACGACTCAAATAATTGTATCATTTGTTCCGCAGGACTTTCGTGTCCGTAAGGAGTAAGGTTGGAAGGATAAACCAGTGCAAAGGATTTATATTTGGAAGGGATAAACCATTCGCTCGAAAAAACGGAAGCAACAATAATAGCTACCACAGTAACTATAATAAAATAGAGTTTCCATTTTATTATTAGTTTTAAAAAGTGATAATTGCTTTGTGTATATTCTTGCATTGTTACTGGTGTTGCTTTTTTCTCGGTATAAATTTTTTGTTTTTCCTGACCCGGATTAGATGAATGAATAGTTTGTTCTATTGATTCAACTGGTTTTGTTTTTGTTTCCTTGTTATTACTTCTATTGTTGCTTTCGGTGTTTTCAGTCTCATTGTTTTGTTTCGGATTTGCCGGGTGTTTTATTCTTTGCAATAAATCAGAAACCGGTTTCCGTAGTCAGGCGGCTTCTGTTCCTCCTCCCTTAAACTGCCTGATATTTTCTATTAACAGAATAATTATAATTGCAATTAATAATGAGGACAATGTGGAAACAACAACAATAATCCAACGAACTGGATATGATTTTTTTTCTGCCGGAAATGCACTGCTTACCACAAATTTTTGAGGAAGTATTTGTTTGGCATCAACTAATGCTTCTTCATATTTTGTTTTTAACGTATTTAATTGTTTGTTTTGTAAAATCAAGTTATCTCGCAGTGCCACATAAATACTTCCATATTGAGCAAGCACTTTTAATTTTTCTTCCAACGCTTTTACTGCTCTTTGGTCGCCTTTAGAAATGGCAATTGAATATTGTTCTACTGTTTTGTCCGATTGAGATTCGTAATCATAGATACCAAGACTATTAATGACCTTAATGGAATCGTTCATTCGTTTTACATCCAGTTCCTTGGCATGAAATTCTTTGCCAACAATACTTAACGCCTGGTAAGCCCTGTCCCGTACCATTCTTATTTTCGCAGAATCATGCAATGCTGCAATATCATTTGCCATCATTGCTGCGGTATCGGGGTCCCTGTCCATTACTTCAATTTTAACTGACATGTATTCTGTACGTTTGAAAGTAATGTTGCTTTGAAACTCGTCATACAATTTTGTTTGTTTGTATTTGTCCGTAACATCAATACCATAATGCTGCATCAAATGGTATTTGTCGGCAATGCGGCTTCTTATCTCATCGGAATTTAAAATCTGGAGCATTTGCTCTGCTTCTTCTTCCTGCCCGAACTGAAGAACGTCTTCATTCTTAAAATTGTTTTCGGAAAGAAGTGCTTTGGAAATGGAACTGGTGGTAGCCGGAAAAAGAATGACCGTGGATTTATATTTCTCCTGAATGGTTAAAGCAACAATGCTTGAAATTACGATAGCTGCCACCGCCACAAGGATGAGCGGAATGCGCCATTTATAAATAAAATACAATACATTTAACGAGTTGAAATTATCTTCCGCACCGGCTCTTTTAATCATAGAAAAAAAATATACTTTTTATATTAGGACGACAAAAGTAGAAAAATTTACGAAACTGCCCAATTTATATGGATTTTATCCGAATTTAAGAAAACGGAAAATTGCTTTTATACTTATCATGCCTGTTACAAAAGACCATATACCACAGGCAGCACACATAATTGAGAAACTAACTAACCAATTGTTTTTCTCAAACCAATCAAAACGAAGAGTTTTAGAAAAATAATTAATTGCAATAACGCCTATGGTAAATAGTAAGAAAGCATTTAACAACCTATAATTCACTTTAAATTGAAATATTCGTTGTGCAATAAACACCTGGATAATTGCAGTTAAAAACTGTGTACACATACTAATACAAGCCGAACCATAAGCTTGGTATTTTCCTATGAGCAAATAATTAAAAATAACATTTAATACCATCCCTGTTGCGGCCATATAATTAAGTTGTTTCATATTGCCATTGGCGGTAAGGAGTGTTCCGTAAATATAAGTAGTGGAAGAAGCAACAAAACTTAACATCAGGAAACTGAATATCTGGGCTGATTCTTTTATATGAGCAGCATATATTACTAAATCTTCTTTTTTATCCCAGGGATAAAGATACCCTATTAATTCATTTTTATAAAAAAGGCAGCCTACACCAATTACAATAGCCGGGGTTAGCAATAGCCGCGAAATTAATTTAACTATTGGTTCCACAGACTCTTTATGTTTTATCATTTTTGAAAACATTGGCAGCAACACCCCCGCCACTAAAAAGGCAATCATGTTTGCAGCATCAAGAATACGAAAGCCCTGTGCATACACACCGGCCTGAACATCACCTACCCCCTGTGGAAGCATCCTTTCCAGCATTACAGAATCGATACGACCATAAAACGCCATTAATAAAGTGAGAATGGCAAAGGGCAGGCTCTTTTTCAGAATCATTAATGAAAATGGGAAATTCCATTTTAACCTGAAGGAGTGTGTTTTTCCTAGAATAACAAGGAAGGCTGTGAGTGCAGCCACGGAATAGGAGAACGTTTGGGCATATACAAAATACATTATCCCGTTTTCGGAATACAGTATGCCCGAACGAAGCAAATATACTCCCAGAATAATCATTATTGTTCGGTCTAAAACGGAAATAACACCATCCGTTTTAAATAAATGAAGCCCTGCAATATTGGAGCGCAAATAATTTATAAAGAACAATAAAAACATATTAAAGCCTTGTATCAACAACAGCTTCATCAAACGGTTATCATAACCTATTATAAAACCAGACACTACAACAACGATAATATATATGGCAGCAAGGATTAATTTTAATGTAAATAAACTGGAAAAATGTTTGGTGAGTAAATGGTTGTTTTGAGCAATATTTTTATTGTTGAAATTAGTTACCCCAAAGTCAAGAATTATTGTTAATAAAAATGAGAAATTAAATATGGCAAAGTAAATACCGTAGATAGCCGTTCCCACCTGGTTTTGAATTGCTTTTTCAATCCCGATAACATAGATGGGTTTGATGAGTAAATTCAGAAATAAAATTAAACCAAGATTGGTTAGAAACTTTTTGTGCATTCCGCAAAAATACTGAATTTATTGAGGTAGGAAGATAAAGTTTTGTGTTTTGTGCTTTGTCGAATCGTATTGAATGGTTATACTATCAATGACTACAAAGGTTTTATAATTCAAATTGTTAAATAATGTGAAACACTTTTCTCGATTTTCATTTTCCCATAATTCAGCATAAACAATAGGTTTGTTTATACTTATGATGTTTTTTGCTCCATCAAGAACAAAGAACTCAAAATTTTCAACATCTATTTTTATGGCGCTTATTTTTTGTTTTGCGTTGATAAGTTCGTCCATTTTATCAAGCATCACCAACGGAACTTTTATTTTTTCTCCTTCATTATTTTCGGGAATGGTATCGTGTACCACATGGCTTAATCCCTGCATTCTCACATTTGAAATAACAGGCATCACCATCTCGGCTTCTCCTTCGATATTACCTAATGCTATTTCAAACAATTTTACATTCTTTAATTTAAAATGCTTGATAATACGTTTAAATGTTGTGATATTAGCAGGCATTGGCTCGAAGCTAAAAACCGTTACCTCTTTTATTGCTTTTGCAAGATGTACTGTCATAATACCTATGTTAGCTCCGATGTCGAGTACAATAGTATTTTCAGGGATAAGTTTCAGAAACTGGAAAAAGTCTTTTTCGTTCTTGTCCTTTTTCAGGGTATAGATTTTATACAGGGAAAAAACAAACAGATAGTTTTTAAAGCCTAATAATTTATGTAGTAAAAGTTTTGTTGCGTTTTTCATTTCGGGGTGCAAAAGTATAATTTTTTGCGGGATGTGGTGCTTTTACCCCGGTTAGGGCTTAGAACCCTGACAGGGGTAGCGTTTAAGTTATATGGAGAAAGAAAAACGTCATTTCAGAGTAGTGCCTAACACTCTGTACGCCTCTTCCGTTTCTTTTTTCATTCTTTCAATAATAACACGGCACGAAACAATATCATTTATCAGTTCCACACTTTGCCCTGCTATCCATAAAGTATTATAGTTTCCGGGGTGAATGGCAGCTTCCAGTTTTTTCATTCCGCTGATTTGCACCCACATTTTATACAGTTTTTTTGTTCGCGAATTGGTTGACAAAAGTCTTTCCAGCCAGTTTTGTTTATAACCTATTTTCTTTGCGAAGGGAGTATTAATAACAGTAGAAGGTGTTCCCGATATTTTTTCCGTCATCACAATATCACTCATTCGGGAAGATACGATTGCATTTTTATATTCGTTACTTACAGTTGCTTCAGTGCTTGCAATAAACCGGGTACCTACCGAAACGCCTGCTGCGCCTATTGCTAACATGGATAGCATGCCGGCACCTGTAGCAATTCCTCCAGCTGCTATTACAGGTGTGTTTGGAAAATGATTATGCAGTGCAGGTATTAGCACCTGCAAGGTATAAGGTCCTGCATGTCCGCCCGCACCCTGACCTACAGCAATAAAACCATCGCAACCAAGGTCAAAACATTTTTGGGCATGTTCCATGTTAGTAACATCGCAAAACACTTTTGCACCATAGCTATGTGCCTGCTCTATTACCTGTTTGGGGCTGCCAAGAGAGCTAATATAAAATGGAACTTTTTTTTCCACACATACTTTCAAATGTTTTTCATAAAGAGGGTTTGTTTTCTGCACTATCAAATTTACTCCATATGTTCCTTTTACTTTCAGTTTAGTTTTTTCTTCATTTAATTTAGCTAAAATATTTTCGAGTTCTCCTTCTTTTCTAAAATTCAATGTGGGAAAACAGCCTGCAATTCCGCAGTTCATGGCAGCCACCATCATGGTTTCATTGCTCACCAGAAACATGGGTGCCATTATCATAGGGAAATCAACGGAGATACTTTTGGTGAGTGGGGTAATCATCATTATTTTTAATCTGTTCTATTTACTTTGTAATTTATTTTGAGTGGTGTCATTATTTATTAAAAAGAATTAATGGCTGTAATCAAAAAAAATAATTTATTTTTGAAAGCGTAAAGGTAATGTTTTGATGTGAAGATATACCAATGTGCTGATGTGCTGATTACAACTGATCTAATGAACCCGTGAACTAATAAACCCATGAACCTATAACCTATGCCTGTAACCAGAATATTTGACATCATCCCTCAACTCCTTGAAAAGTATAATAAACCCAATGCGTTGGCAGCAAAAGAAAACGGGAAATGGGTGGAGTATTCCACGCAACAGTTTGCTGATACGGTAAATTATTTGAGCTATGGGTTAACTAATTTAGGAATTCAACGGGAAGATAAAATTGCAATTATTGCCAACAACCGCCCCGAATGGACCTTTACCGATTATGCTATTCAGCAGGCGGGGGCGGTGAGTGTGCCTATATACCCTACTATCAGCGAAAACGATTTGAACTTTATATTTAATGATGCCAATATTAAATATGTTTTTGTGTCGAGCGTAGATTTATATAACAAGGTAAAAAAGGTGGCTGCAAATGTTTCTGGAGTAAAAGACATTTATACCTTTAATAAAATAGAAGGCGCAAAACACTGGACAGAATTAGTGAATGAGGGGAAACAACATCCTAAAGAAAAAGAAACAGATGCAATTAAAAACGCTATTCAGCCCAACGATTTATTTTCTATTCTTTATACTTCGGGCACCACCGGAAATCCGAAGGGAGTAATGCTTTCGCACAATAACTTAATTAGTAATTCCATTGCCTGCCAGGTACTGGCACCTTTTGAACCCCACTGGAAAGCATTGAGTTTTCTGCCTCTTAACCATGTGTATGAACGAATGCTGAATACGCTTTATTTATATTTGGGTGTTTCTGTTTATTATGCCGAAAGCATTGATGCGGTTGGCGATAACCTGAAAGAGGTGAAACCCCAGATATTTGTTACCGTTCCTCGTTTGTTAGAAAAAGTGTATGATAAAATTATTGCCAAAGGTTCTGAACAAAAGGGAATAAAAAAGAAATTGTTTTTCTGGGCAGTTAACCTGGGTTTACGTTACGAATTGAACGGAGCCAACGGATGGTGGTACGAGTTTCAATTGAAGATTGCCAATACATTAATATTTTCGAAATGGCGGGAAGCACTGGGTGGAAACATTGTGGCTATTGCTTCGGGAGGGGCATCGTTGCAACCGCGACTGGCAAGGGTGTTTAATGCTGCTAAACTTGTTTGCCTGGAAGGATACGGGTTAACAGAAACTTCTCCTGTTATTTCGGTAAATAATTTTTTGCCCAACAGTATTCGGTTTGGAACGGTGGGCACGGTGATAGAGCATGTTACCGTATCGTTTGCGGAAGACGGGGAGATACTGGTGAAAGGTCCGAACGTGATGCTGGGATATTACAACCGCCCGGATGCCACAGCAGAAGCGATTGATAAAGATGGCTGGTTTCATACGGGAGATATTGGGGTGATGGTGGAGAACCGCTTTTTGAAGATAACCGACCGGAAGAAAGAGATATTTAAAACTTCGGGGGGTAAATACATTGCGCCTGTAATGATTGAAAACAAGCTGAAAGAATCTCCGTTTATAGAACAGGTGATGGTGATAGGTGAAAATGAAAAGTATGCTTCTGCGTTGATTGTTCCTGCATTTGCTTATTTAAAGGAGTATTGCAAACTGCATAACATTGAATACACGAGCAATGAAGAACTGATTAAAAATTCGGAAATAAAAGCACGGATAGTGGAGGAAGTGGAAACTGCCAATAAAACACTGGCACATTACGAAACCATAAAACGCCCTGAATTATTACCGCACGAATGGACCATAGACAAAAATGAAATGACCCCAAAGCTCTCGCTGAAACGAAAAGTGATTATGGCTGCGAATAAGGAATTGATTGATAAAATTTACAGCGGGGGAAGGGAGTAGGAGAGGGGTGCTTCCTTTCCAGCAGATTTTATCAGTTGTTTTTTCAAAAATAACTTACCTGGTATAATGTTCGGACTTTTTGAGGGAGACTAAACAGCATTTTACTTTGAATCAGGAGTTAACCAAAATAAAAAAGAAACTGCCCTTTTGAGGCAGTTTCTTTTTTTGCTTTTTTTATTTAGAAAATCAGTTTTACCTGTTTTTCGCTTACGGGACCTCCACGCTTTTTATTTTTTGTATCATACCATTGGTCCCAATAGTTAAGATATTTTCCCGTATTATCAGCGCCAAGTTCCATTATAGTACTTGACCCCGTTAACACTTCCGATTGCACACCTGCCGAATTATAATTTGCCGGACCAGTATCCGCTTTATCCGAAATTGCCCAATATCTTTTTACACTGTCAGCTCCCACATCTTTCGGAAGACTTGCCCGCTTGGCATCGGTAGCGGTATATCCTTTTGCTTTCATATTGCCTCCTCCCATTTGTATCAGTTTGCTAAAAATAGCAACAGCAATAGGATTTTCCTTTTTAGTAGGATTCGCGCGGTTGCTGGTGCCAACCACTTTAAACACCAACTCGTCATCGCTGGTAAGGTTTGGACTTGCAGCAATAATATCTAACAATGGCTGTGCAAAAGTGATAAAGTTTTTAATAGCCAGTTTCATCGCTTTGTTCACCGAAGGACCTTTCTGAAGCGGGTCGTTCCATTTATTATATGTTCCAATACCTGCCAGGGCTTTGGTGTTCCAGTCTGTTATATTTCCTGTAGTCAGCCCCAAACGCGTACCATTGGTAGGTATTAATACTAATTGCAGATAATCATTAGTTTTTTTTTGGTAAATGCTGAAATCTTTTGTTGCTCTTGGAATTCTTGAGTTTGCCATTTTATTTATTATTTAAGGTTAATTTTTGATAATTTATATGATAATGTTTCTTATGTTTTTTGAAATTTGCTTGTTTTTCAATTAGTTAACATTTTAGTTTGCCTTTCTGCCATTTTGGATTGCCCTTCTACCATTCTATATTGCCCTTCTACCACTTTAGTTTGCCCTTCTACCATTTTGGATTGCCCTTCTACCATTTTGGATTGCCTTTCTACCATTTTGGTTTGCCCTTCTGCTATTTTGGTTTGCAAGCAGAGCATTTTGGTTTCCTTCGGCTAAAAAACTTTACTTTAAAAGAACAAAATCAAATCCCTGTTTTTTTCTTCCCTGTTTCGTTTTATTTAATTGAAGGAATTTGATGATACAAAAATACTGATTAAAAATACCCTGATAAATAATAATGTATGAAATACCCTCATTGGCATCAACACATCAAAATCCCAGTGTTTATAGTACTTTACAGGCTAAAACAACGAAAATTTGAATGTGGGATTTTAGGATGTCAGAAGTTTTGAATGACAATTATTGCCTGTTTGTCTGTTTGAACACCTAATAATTTATTAGCTGCTTTGTGATGTGTAGCTGTAGTTGGCACACTCACATGAAGATGATTAGCAATTAGCTTTCTGCTGCCAAAGGTAGTTCCGGCACGCAATGTATTGATTTGCGAACCTGAAAGTTCGTTATAAGCGCAAATCCGCTGTTCGTAAATAAAATTATCAGGCAGATAAATAGTATTAGGACTTGAAATATTGTAGCCGAATATATTGAAATGCCCGCAGGTAAGCAGTTGATTCCTGAAATCCCTGTTGTGAAGAAACAGGTGGCTTACCTGCTTACAATATTTATCAATATCAGTTTCAGAAATAGTTTTGTTGTAAACAACATTGCTTGCAATGCTGTGAACAAGAGCGTTTGAAAGAAACATTTTTTAGATTTTAATTATTATGTTATATAAATTATTTATGCAAAATTAGTTATACGCAGTAAAGTTATTTGTAGTACAAACTATGAAAATTGTTTAGAACAAACGATGACAGCCAAAGTAGAATAATAATTTGGATTAGCAATCAACTTTAGAAAAGTATTTTGTCTATGCCGTATATTTGTTCGTCTTTAATATTTGTCGGTTACTTCAAATAACATTACCTTAGCGCATTCAAATCAAGGGTAATGTGTAAAATAAATAAATTTGTTCTCAAAACTATATTTAGCTTCCAACTTTTGTGGTGGGGAACTGCATTTGTTTTTGGACAAAACAATGCCTTGGTTTTGAACGGAGCTTATATCAATATCAATAACGGTACGTTTGCAAGTCCTGTATATTTAGTTGTTAACAATGGAACACCTGCTGCAATCACTCGCACCAGTGGTGCTATTCTTTCTGAAAAGGAGGGAAACTTTGTAAGGTGGGTAACCAACAATGTGGTGGCTACCACTAATTATGTGTTTCCATTTGGATACAGCAATACCGATTATTTGCCCGTAACGATTCATAAAACTTCGGTAGGTGCGGTAAACAATGCCTCCAACATTGATATGAGTACCTGGTCCACCCCCAATACCAACCTGCCCTGGGCAACATCGGTAACCGCTATGACAGGTTCCGGGGGCGCAACAGCTATTAATTCGGTGATAGACAGGTGGTGGCAAATTATTACGTTGCCTGCTGTTACAGGCACTGCCGATGTATCGTACAGGGGTTCGGAAAATACTACCGTGTACCCGGTGGGTCCGTTTAGCGGGCAGGAATGGGATATTCCATCTTCCAGTTGGATGACGGCTACCGGTTCGGGACCGGGAGTAACTGCCGGGGTGGGGAGTACCACAGGAATAGTGCTTACCGGCTACGGAATGGGAATAAGTGCTCCTTATATACTTTCTGCTACGGTATCGCCATTGCCCATAGAGCTGGTGAGTTTTACTGCAACTTGCGAAGGAGATAAAATACACATTAAATGGACAGATGCTTCGGAAACCAATGTATCTGGTATAGAGTTGCAAAAAAGCGATGATTTGAACACCTGGACTACTATTTATGTGGCTGCACCATCTAACTTAAGCACTACTACTAATTACAATTACAGGTATAAAGAAAACAGTACTTCCACCGTTTATTACCGTTTAAAAACCAATAACAATGACGGGGGTTCGGATATCAGTGCAGTTATCAATCATCAGCCTTGTTCGGGAGGGGTTAATACGCTGTCGGCATTTTATTCGAACAATACGCTGAATGTACTTTCTCATTTTGATGCAGATGCAAAAGTAACTTATACCTTGTATGACATGGCAGGCAATAAAGTGCTGGTGGGAGAATATACTGCCACTATGGGAGAGCAACTGCTTACGTTTCCTGTTTATGAATTATCAAATTCCATTTATCTTTTTAAAGCCGAAAGCACTACCACGTATTACACTCAAAAAATAATAATAGCACGATGATGAAAAATTACCTTCTTATTTTACTGCTTGCTTTTACCATTATAGAAAGTAAAGCTCAAAACATTGGTATTAACAGCACCGGGGCATTGCCCAACAGTTCTGCCATGCTGGATGTGGATGTGGCTGCACTTGCTACCAAAAAGGGCTTATTGATACCGCGAATGACATCGGCTGAAAAAACAGCACTGAACCCATTGCCCGCAGCAGCGCAGGG
>JANYDQ010000208.1 GCA_025363555.1 Bacteroidota bacterium
CTATAGGGAGTTCCGCCCTGACTAAGTTGTGCGCTTGCAGTATTCAATAGTGCTGATGCCAGGATGAATGCCGATAGTAAAAGTTTTTTCATAATAAATTAATGGATTTAATAGTGAGAAATATGATTTTAGAGATTTAAGAGTACGAAAGTAGGAAATATAAAAAATAAAAACAAGTAAATTAGATAAACGTACTGTTTTTGCAGATACTCCTGTATAAATGTTTTGATAAAAGCGGATAAAATAGTTAGCAAATAAAGTGTACGAAAAGATTGCTTAAAAATAAAAAGCATGTAAAGAACAGCAAAAGTGTAGCACAGAATAAACGAAAGTTTTCTTTGCAATTGTATTTGGAAGAGATGTAATTGTATTTGGAAGTAATGCGGTCGTGTAAGTAAGCATAACCTATTTAGAAGTAAACACTTTTTCCAAAGCAAACATTTCATCCCTTAACCGGGCAGCTTCCACAAAGTCGAATGCTTTGGCTGCTGAATCCATTGCTTTTCTGGTTCGGCTAATGGCTTTTTGCAGTTCTTCTTTGCTCATATACTGCACCACAGGGTCGGCAGCATAATTTATTTCTTCATTCTCAATATATGGTCGGGCAAGGTTTCCTTTTGCATCCACTATTACAGTGGTTTGCCCCATAATAGATGCTTTTGATTTGTTCAATGCGGTTGGCACCAAACCATTGTCTATGTTATAAGCAATTTGTTTTTTACGTCTCCGTTCTGTTTCATCAATCGTCCGTTTCATAGAGTCCGTAATTTTATCGGCATACATAATTACTTTCCCGTTTATGTTTCGCGCTGCTCGTCCTGCTGTTTGTGTCAATGCTCTGTCCGAGCGCAGAAAACCTTCTTTGTCAGCATCAAGTATAGCAACCAACGAAACTTCGGGTAAATCTAACCCTTCTCGCAAAAGATTAATTCCTATTAACACATCAAATTTTCCTAAACGCAAATCACGAAGTATTTCTACCCGTTCCAGTGTTTCCACCTCCGAATGTATATATCTGCAACGGATACCAATATTGAGCATATACTTTTGTAATTCTTCGCTCATTCGTTTTGTCAATGTGGTTACTAAAATCCGTTCATCTCGTTTTGCAACTTTGTCAATCTCTTCCAGCAAATCATCAATCTGATTCACACTCGGACGAACTTCAATAATAGGGTCCAGCAATCCGGTAGGCCGTATAACTTGTTCTGCCACTATACCTTCCGATTTTTGTAATTCGTATTCGGCAGGAGTTGCGCTTACATAGATGGTTTGATTAATTATTGATTCGAATTCATCAAATGTTAACGGTCGATTATCCATAGCGGCAGGCAACCTGAATCCATAGTCCACCAGGTTCACTTTCCTTGAGCGGTCGCCACCATACATAGCACGAATTTGCGGCAGAGTAACATGGCTTTCATCTATCACCATTAAAAAATCATTTGGAAAATAATCAATCAAACAAAAAGGGCGCGAACCGGGAGGACGATTATCGAAATAGCGGGAATAGTTTTCTATACCTGAACAATAACCTAATTCACGCATCATCTCCAAATCGTAAGTTACCCGGTCTTCCAACCGTTTTGCTTCCAGGTGTTTTCCGGTTTCCTTAAAATAATCTACCTGTACCACCATGTCGTCCTGTATCTGGTGAATAGCACTTTTCATTGTGTCCGGACTGGTCACAAAAATGTTGGCAGGATAAATAATTACCTCGTTCAACTTTTCAAAACTTTTTCCCGAAATGGTATCAAAATATTCAATCTCTTCTATTTCATCACCGAAAAAAGAAACGCGCAACGAATAATCTGCATAAGCCAGGTTAATATCTACTGTATCTCCTTTTACTCTGAAATTACCACGAAGAAAATCGGCTGTGGTACGCGAATAAAGGCTTTCCACTAACTGATGTAAAAACTTATTGCGCGAAATAATATCTCCTTTCTTTACTGTTTTTACATTCTCCTTAAATTCCATCGGGTTTCCAATACCATAAATACAAGAAACAGACGAAACCACAATCACGTCTCTTCTGCCGGATAATAAAGCAGAAGTGGTGCTTAACCTTAACTTCTCTATTTCATCATTAATTGCTAAATCTTTTTCAATATAAGTATTTGTGCTTGGCAGAAAGGCTTCCGGCTGATAATAATCGTAATAAGAAACAAAGTATTCTACTGAATTTTTTGGAAAAAACTGTTTAAACTCCCCATACAACTGCGCTGCAAGGGTTTTGTTATGAGATAAAATAAGCGTTGGTTTCTCGGTTTGCTTAATAACATTAGCAATGGTAAATGTTTTTCCCGAACCAGTTACTCCCAGCAATGTTTGAGCAGGAAGATTTTGATTTACCCCTTCTACCAGTTGCTTAATAGCAGTAGGTTGGTCGCCTGTGGGTTCGAAATCGGATATGAGATTAAATTGCATTGTGGGTACAAAATTACAATTAAAATTGTTGAATTGTTTTATTAACCTTACCGCTCATGTAAAATTGTTCCGGCTATTCAATATAATTTCACATATTTGTACTCTTTAAAATTATAAACTATGAAAAAAATAAAATTACTATTAATTGCGTCAGCATTAATTAATAACGTGAATGCACAGGAAATGACCCCTAAAGTGAAGACAACTGATTTCAGTACTAACCACAAAGGCAGTAAATACCAATTTACCGTGGTGAAAGATATTACCTGTACGGACGTGAAAAACCAAAACCATACAGGTACCTGCTGGGCATATAGTTCGGAATCGTTTTTGGAAAGTGAACTTATTCGCATGGGTAAACCAAAAATGGACTTAAGCGAAATGTGGATTGTTCGTAATGCTTATTTAGAAAGAGCGTTAAACTATGTGCGCAGACAGGGCAAAGCACAGTTTGAAGAAGGTGGTGAACCACACGATGTAATTAATATTGTCCGCAAATACGGACTGGTTCCCGAAAGTGCCTATCCCGGAGGAAACGAAAAACCAAACCACTCTGAACTGTCAGCCGTGCTTCGTGCTTACCTTGATGCGGTAATTAAACAACCTAAGCTAAGCGACCATTGGCTGGAAGGTTTTAACGGTATCCTGGATGCTTACCTTGGTAAAAAAACAGACTCTTTTATTTACCAGGATAAAACATACAACCCTATGAGTTTTCTTCAATATTCAGGCATCAATCCGGATGATTATGTGGAATTTTCTTCCTTTACTCATCACCCTTTTTACAAGCCATTTACCATAGAAGTGGCTGATAACTGGGATAACGGACAGGTATATAATGTGCCACTGGATGAATTTACATCCATTATTGATAACAGTATTGACAAAGGTTATTCTGTGGAATGGGCAAGTGATGTGAGCGAGAAATCATTTTCTTTCAGGAATGGAATAGCCATTATTCCGGCTGCTGATGCAGATACCATGCAAAAGCCTGCTTTGGATTCTATGTTCAATAACCCGGTGAAGGAAATGACCATTACTCAAGACCTTCGTCAAAAAGCATTTGATAATTTGTCCACCACTGATGACCACGGAATGCACATTATTGGCTCTGCAAAAGACCAAACAGGCACACCTTATTATATTGTAAAAAATTCGTGGGGAACAGACCGCAACGATATGAAAGGTTATTTCTTTTGTTCCAAAGCCTATTTTCAGTACAAAACCACTTGTGTGCTGGTCAATAAAAACGCGGTCCCGCTTGCTATTGCCAAAAAAGTGGGATTAAAATAATTCACAAACTGCAATTTGCCACGCTGGAAATAGAATTAGTCGAACCAAAACGTGCAGGAGTCTAATTTTTAAACTTTATATTAAAATAATATCTACTTTTGTATCACTAAGTTTCGAAAGTGATTTAGTTGTTTTCATGAAGTGTTGAAACCCGGTAGGAGTGCCGGGTTTCTTTTTGGTTAAGAAACCCGGTAGGAGTGCCGGGTTTTTTTTATGAAAGAATATCTCTGAAGCAGTTTTAACTGTTTATCTTTTTACAAAAAAACTTTCTGATGAAACCAACCCGGTAATTAAACAATATATATTTACTTTTGTAGTGCGTAAACAATGGTTGCAGCGAAATGTTACACCCATCAATAAATAATTAATCCATTCCATTATGAATACATCCAACAACACCATTTTCATTACCGGGGGCACATCCGGCATCGGGCTTGCATTTGCAGAGGCTTTCCTTGCAAAAGGAAACAAAGTAATAATATGCGGCAGAAGAGCCGACCGCTTGCAGCAGATAAAAGACAAACATCCCGATATAATAACCAGGCAATGCGATATTGCTGATGCCGAACAACGAACTGAACTGGCACAATGGGTAATTGAGAATGAGTACGAAGTAAACATATTAGTAAACAATGCAGGAATTCAACTTGCTACCAACCTTACCCAACCCGTTGATTTAGCAAAAATAAGAGAAGAACTGGAAGTTAATTTTATTGCTCCCTTACACCTGGCATCCCTATTTGCTCCTCATTTATCAGGCAGAAACGATGCCGCCATTATAAACATCACCTCCGGACTTGCATTTGTTCCTCTTGCATTTATGCCCGTGTATTGCGCCACCAAAGCTGCCATGCACTCCCTTACTTTATCGCTTCGACATCAACTGAAAGATACTTCTGTAAAAGTTTTTGAAATTGCCCCACCATCGGTGGATACAGAACTGGGGCACGACAGGCGGGAAGATAAAACCCAAACTCATGGTGGTATTCATGTAGATGAATTTATGGAAGAAGCGATGCAAGCTATTGCCGATGATTTGCTGGAAGCTCCTTTTGGTATTTCAAAAGGATTAAGAGCAAAAAGGGAAGAAGCATTTGCAGGTATGAACAACCATTAATTTTTAACCTGAACACAATTACTTAAATTTTACATTTTAAAATAAA
>JANYDQ010000251.1 GCA_025363555.1 Bacteroidota bacterium
AAAAAGTATGATTTCAAAAAGGGAAAACCGTATTCTGACAAGAAAATGGAATTTTTCCGATTGGAAATGGAGTTTTTCCAATCGGAAATAACATTTTCGCGATAGCAAAAAAGCCATTCCCGATTGGAAAAGAGATTTTTGCGATAGCAAAAAAAGCATTCCCGATAGGAAATACAATTTCCGCGATAGCGAAAATGATTTTCGCTATCGCAAAAAACGTTTTTGCTATCGCCAAAAACATTTTTCCGATTGGAAATGGAGCATTGCCGACAGTTGGAACAATTAAGTAGTGAGTATAAGAATTTGATATATAAATAAAAGTAAAATAGTAATGAAACAATACCTGGTCCAGGTACGATGCGTTTCGATAGTCAAATCGATTCACTTACAAAACGCTCGAAACAGAAGTAAAATGAAAGCTAATCGTATAACAACTTAAGTCGAAAATAAGATGAAAGTCAAAATAAAAACTGGTTTTTCCAAGACGAAGGATAATGACCTGCTTGTGAAAGCACAGACAATACATGATGATATGGGCAACGATTCGGTAGATTACCCGACACCGACACCCACACTTTCTTCTATCCAGACCAAAATCAATACGTTCAGCAACAAGTTGGCAGACCGGGGCAGTAAGGCGAAAACCGCTGCTAAAAACTCTGTCCGCAAGTCGCTAATTGATGCTCTCAATTTACTGGCATTGTATGCCCAGACAAATTGTGGCAACGATGCGGAAACGGCATTGAAAAGTGGTTTCGATATCTTTAAGACTGGTACTCCGGTGGGAGATTTGCCTAGACCAAGAGGTTTTACCTTGGCTTCGGGCAATAACTCGGGAGAGATTTATGCCAGTATGGAATCGTTTGGATATATTGCGAAATCCTATATTTTTAGGTACACGCAAGTGGAAGGCAGTGACCCATCGACCTGGAAAACAAAAGTTTCAACCGACCGCAAAGTCTTGATAGACATGCTGGAAAGTGGGAAAAAAGTTTTCGTTCAGGGCGCAGGTGTAGGCGCAAGCAAGCACCTGGTATGGGGCAACGTGATATCCATGTATGTCATCTAGTAATAGAGAGCTGAAAAACCATAAAGCACCGGGAACATCGAATTGTAGCTGTAATTGCAATTGCAGTTTTTATAGATGTTTCCGTTGCTTTTTTTTATTTTTATTTTAACAGGATTTGCCATCGGCAATTATTTATCCCTTACTTTCGCAGCATGAAAAAACTCTTCCTGGTTTATTCTTATTTCAAATACCGCCTGAAATCCGTCAATGCACATGGGGTGCATTCTCCTTTTGTGTTCAGTTTGTTGAATGATGTAATTTATAACACCAGGAAATATTATATATATGAAGAAATAGAACTGTTGCGCAAAACGCTGGTGTATGATGATACCCTTGTTATTTGTACCGACTTGGGTGCGGGTTCATTAAACACAAAAAAACAAGAAAGGACCATCAGGCATCATGCACTTCACTCTGCCAAATCGCCCAAATACGCCCAGTTAATTTTTCGCCTTGTCAATTATTTTCAGCCATCCCATATTTTAGAATTGGGCACTTCATTGGGCATAACCACTTGTTATATGGCAAAGGCAAATTCAAAATCGCAGATTACAACCATTGAAGGATGTGGAGAAATAGCAGCAATAGCTACACATAATTTTGAACTGATGGAAATAAATAATATAAAACAACTAACAGGAAACTTTGATACAGTTTTGCCTTTGGTAATAACGGAAACAGAAAGACTGGACTTTGTTTTTTTTGATGGCAACCATAGGAAAGAAGCGACTTTGAATTATTTTAATCAATGCCTCAAAATAGCAGATGCAAACAGCATCTTTGTTTTTGATGATGTTTATTGGTCAGCAGAAATGAAGGAAGCCTGGGATGAAATAAAAAACAATAAGCAGGTAACGGTTACTATCGATTTATTTTATTTGGGAATTGTGTTTTTCAGGAAAGAACAGGTAAAACAAAATTTTGTGATACGGTTTTAATTATTATTTATCTTATAGCCTCACCCCCATCACCAGTATATCATCTATCTGCTCCACATCTTTCCTGTATCCGGTAATAAATGTATCTAAAGCTATGCCTTGTTCGTGCATTGTTTTATCACGGATAGAGAGAATTAAATCCTTAAACCTTTTTTTTGTTAATTTCTTTTCTCCTGTCTCGCCACCAAACTGGTCTGAAAAACCATCTGTAAAAAGATAAATTGTTTCGCCTGCATGTACTGTAAATGTATGGTTGGTAAACGGTTTGCTGTTTTCATTCATCCCTATTGGCTGCTTGTCAGCCTTGGTTTCTTTAAGTTCTCCGTTTTGCAACAATAATAAAGGGTTGTTTGCACCTGCCCATTGCAGGGCATAAGTGGCAGGCTGATTGCTGCCTTTTACTGAAGGAAGAAGGGTTAATGAACAAAGCGAAATATCCATTCCGTCTTTTATATCCTCTTCGCTTTTGCTAAAATTATCTATTATTATTTCTGCGGTTTTATCAAGTATTGCAGCCGGTTGTGTTAGTCCGAATTCTCTTACCGCCCTGTTCAATGCATTATGGCAAAGTACCGAAACCATTGCTCCTGGCACCCCATGACCCGTGCAATCGCAGGCAGCAAATAAAATGATTTGATTTGCTGCCTGCAATTGCCCTTCATCGGTATTTAGTTTCATCGTTTCATCAGCTAATTGAACTGTTTCCATCCAATAAAAATCTCCTGCTACTATGTCCTTTGGTTTATACAGTATAAATGAATTTTTTAAATGTTGTTTTACAAAGCGCCCCGAAGGCAGAATAGCAGATTGAATTCTAAGCGCATATTCAATGGATTGGGTAATCTCTTTATTTTTTTGCTCTACCAGTTGCTTTTGTTTTTCAACGGTTTCCTTTTGTTGTTCCACCGTTTCTTTTTGTTTGGTGATAATTAAATTATCTTTTCTTTTTCTGCGAAAGTTGCGGTAGCTAACCCCTGCAAGCACCATCATTAAAGCAAAACCTGCAACAAAAGCGTTTCGCTGAAATGCCTGCTGTTCGATCTGCGTTTTTGTTACTTCATCTTTTTTCTTTTGTTCTTCTTTTGCTACAGCGTCTTTTTTATCATAGTCCGCCTGCATTTTTAATTGAGTAATTTTATTTGCATTTTCAAAATTAAAAAGGGTATCATTTGTTTTTTTAAATAATACGTGGTTTTCGTAAGCCGATTTATAATCTTTATGATTAGCACTAATAACGGCAAGGTTTTTATATGCTTCTTTCATCAAATCATAAGCACCGAGTTCTTTAGCTAACAGAAGTCCTTTTGTTTCGTAACTTATTGCATTTTTATAATCATTCATTCCATCATACACGCTGCCTATTGCGACATTTGAATTTGCCATGCCAAGCTTATCTGAAATTTCTTCTTTTATTTTTAAAGAATTAAGCAGATTTTTTATTGCTAACGGATAATCGTGTTCCTGCTCATTTATTTTAGCAATATTACCATATACAATGGCAATACTTTGTTTGTCATTTATTTTTTCACTGATAGATAATGCTTCATAATAATTTTTTAATGCGTCAATAATATTACCTTTTAAATTATATACATTTCCTATATTAATATAAGATTCACTAATATCGGAACTTCTCCCTAGTTTCTCTCGTTTTTGGAGCGAAAGATTCAAATTTTTTAACGCCTCTTCATAATTTTTAAGTCGTATATAAAGACCTCCAATATTGTTGTATTGTGTCGCAATATTTTTTTCATCCTTTATTTCTTCATATATTTTTAATGCGGCAAAATATTGTGTTATAGCTTCAGCAGTATTGCACTGATAATTATAAATGTTGCCTATATTACAACAGGCATTAGCAATTCCTGTTTTATAATTAATTTCCTGCGCAATTTTTAAAGATTTTTGATAAAACTCCAATGCTTCCTTATAATTTCCTTTTATTTCTGTAACTACCCCTTTGCTAGTATATCCATTTAGCACCCCCTTTTTATACCCTATTTTTTCTGACAAAGTCAAACATTGTTCTGCACATGTCAGTGCTTTATCAGGGCTGCTGTCCCAATATAATTTACTAATTTGATAAAACAGGTTTGCTTTTGTAGAATCTTTCGGAGTTAAAGTTGAATGTTTCTTTATCGCATCCAACTTTTTTATTTCATTTTGCAAACTATCTATAGTATGCTGGTCTTGCGCCAAAGAAGAGTTTTGCAACAACTGAATAAATAAGAGTATGAAAATTATTTTCGGCATATTTTGTTTTGAATAAGGCAAAGGTAAAAAATAATGTTAACGGTTAATTGACTTCTCAATCTCATAGATTTAAAAACCAGCCAGATTTGAGTATCAGATGCTTCTCTTGCTTATAAGACAAAAAAATCCCGCCCTTTTCCAAAAGCGGGATTTTTACAATTTAGAATTTTTTCTTTTTGACTATTACAAGTACTATTATTGAATCATTATTTTTATTTTGTAACTTTTATTATATTGATCGATTATTTCCACAAAATAAATCCCATTACTCAAATCACCTTTTTCGATGATAACCTGGTTGCCGGAAAATGTTTTCCGTCTTAATTCTTTGCCAGGCACATCCCTAATATACATAGTACTGTTATTTTGTTCTTTATCAAAACTAATAGTAGTAGTAGAAGTAAATGGATTTGGATAAATGGTAAAACCGTCATGGTTGCTGTTCTGATTTATTCCTAAAACAAAATAATTATAACAGGTGGATGTATCAATACAACCATTTTGGGTAATGTATAAAGCATAATTACCATTGCCCGAAGGATGAAATACAACGCTGTCCGCACCCTGTATCACAGAATAGCCCGAACTGCAATTGAGCCATTGATAAGTAACATTTAAAGGTGGATTATTCACCGTTAAATAATTTGAGTTTTGAACCACGGTTTGATGATGTTGTGAAATACTACAGCCCGGCATGTAAATATCGGACGAATCCACAATATAATCAAGAAATTGAAAATTATTTTGTGCAGCAGTTAAATTAACCGTGTATATCGAATCGCGCTGCAAGCCCGGAATATCAACCAATACAGTATAAGTACCTAAAGAGATGTTATTAAACTGGTAATGTCCGCTTGTATCCGAAGTGGTGGTATTTACAATTAGTCCAGCGTGTCCCACTTTTATTTCTACACCGGAAACAGGTTGCGTAGGGTTATGATAATAATGCTGCCCTTCGGTGATACGCCCTGCCAGTGTCCCCAGGATACCTGTTGTTGTGGTATCTACTGCAAACAATGCAACATTTATAGAATCGCTGTTCGACAGGCACCCGTGTGTTATAGGTGTTGCATTGTCCCAAATAGCAGTGGAGGCAACAGAATCGAAATAAGTGGTAATTAAAGGTTGTGCAGTATAAAAAATATTATCAGGAAATATTTTTACGATATATTTACCATGAAGAATAGTATCGAACTGGTAGTATCCTAAACCATTAAGCGAAAAATGTTGCGGTACTGAATCGAAATGAGTGTAAATAGGTTGCCAGTTATACAATTCAGCATAGCCATGAGTAACAGGAGCCCCCAAATAAGTTGCATAACCGCTTATTTGAGTAGTTGGATGCACAATAAGATTAACAATATAGCTGGTGGTGCAACTCATAGAATCGGTAACGGTTAAGGAATAACTGGCGGTGGACGAAGGAGAAATTTTTAATGTGTCAGAAAAAGTGACAGGTAGCGTATTCCAGTAATACGAAAGATGACCTATGCCTCCGCCTCCAACTCCGATTAATAAAGCAGTATCATGAAGACAAATAGAAGTTGGTCCGCTTACAGTAAGAGTTATAATAGGATTAAAAGTAAGGTGGGTAGTAACAATACTGTCGCATCCGCCAATAGCAGTAAGAGTATCAAGATAGGTACCCGCCAAGGTATAAGTATGAATGCCTACTGCCAGAGATTTGCCTCCACATTTGAAAACGTTTTGAGTAGTATGCAATGTATCACCTACTGTAAGATTGGTGGTAAGAATACTGTCGCAGGTGGAATATCCGGCAATGGTATCAATATAAATTCCGGTAGTAGTGTAAGTATTCACACCTACTGTAACGGAGCCACCTGCACAGAAATTATAAGCAGTAGTAGTGTAAGAGGGGCTATGCTGATTAGGATTATTATCGTTACAATCTGTACCTGATATTCCTGAATAAATATAACCGGCACCGGGACTTGCACAGGAATACACAGGAGCACCAACAGTATAACCATCGCCATCCTGGTCCATATACCAGGCAAAGTCATCTGTTTCATAATTGGAAGTGTTACCGGCAAGTACAAAATTGGTAAGTACCCCATCGTAACCCGCATTAAAGTTATAAGCTATGTTAAAGCCGGAATTAGCACTTCCCGGAGCAGCACCGGTATTATCAAAGTTATAAAATACAATATCTCCATTGCTTCCAAGGGAATCACTTTTCATTGCATCAATAATATTTTGCGGAGATATTGCATAATCCCAAATACTTACATTATCCATTCCCCCTGGAAATGTATTGGGCATACTGTCTGTACCCCCGCCTATAGTAATATTATAAAAATTTGGATTAAAGCTGGTGGAAGTACTAGTAGCAACCAGCAATCCGTTTAAATATAGATTTAGTGTATTAAATCCATCATAAGTAGCGGTGGCATAATACCATTGCCCCTGATAAATGGTACCCCCCAGAATATGATGCTCCACATGTGATGTATCGTACATTGAAAAATCTAATACCCCGTTTGCGTATATCCCATTGCCTTCCCTTAACACAAATCCTGAACCTCCGTTATAGTTGCCATGTTTATCAAGCAAGTAAGAATTCCATACGGATTTTATACTGTCCTCTTTAAACCAACATCCAATAGAGAATGCGGAATTAGCGGAACCAAAAAGAAGATTGGATTGATAAGCCGTAATTACATTATTAGAGTTTTCGTCAAATCGAATATATACACCGGTGTTATCATCAATTAATCCATCACAGTTGTCATCAATACCATTGCCACAAATTTCAGCGCCCGGGTGAATATTCGGGTTACCATCATTACAGTCAAAGGAGTTGTCAACATACCCTGAAGGAATAATGCAGGAGGCCACAATGGTATCTATTAAAGGATTTCCATAGCCATCTCCATCAGCGTCCCTGTAATAAGTACAACCAAGTCCGTGATTATTTAAGCTCGATGCAGTATCAATAATACCAAAAGGAGAGAAAGAAGTTATTCCGCTTCGCGAGAAGGTATAAGGGTCGGTACCGCTTGCAGCAGCATTTGTTCCGGTATTCCAAGCACCACCCGTATAATGTCCCAGTTCGGTATAAGTCCTGTTAAAGTTAGTCCATTCATCCACAGTATTCCATTGTAAGGTAAGAGTGGCGTTGCTACCTCCGGCGGTTGCCTCGTGTATAAGCCAAGTGCCCCCTACCACGTGGTTAGTTACTGCTGCTGATGTAGGGTTGTTATTCGCATCGTACGATGAATAAATATTATCAAGCATACCAACACTAAACTGGTCTGCAGTACTTCCACTTGCTAAATTAACTGTTGCAGGCATATAACATATAGGAATGCCAACCGGGAAAAGAACATCAGTAGCAACAGGTACATTTCTTTTTACTTTTCCTGTATCATTTGTAACTAAATAAGAAGCAGGACTTGGAGTGCCACCAATGGCAATGGAACCTAAATTCAAATCGTAATAATTCAAATATATTTTTCCTGAAATAAAGTTGAGCGAAGAAGTAATAGTAGGGCTGCCATTAAGCCACAAATAACCATTAGTAGAATCATTCATCGTTAAGTTAACAATACTTCCTGTTCCATTCAAATATTGTTGTGAACCACCACTAAACGTAAAGTTTGGAAGCGTAATACTTCCATTGTTAGTAATACTTGTACCTGTGAACAGAATGTTTGCAGTACCTGTCAGTACAGCACCTGCGGCAATGGAATAAGTTCCACTTTGAGTGCCGCTGCCATATCCTAAGTATATATTTCCAGTATTAATATTTACGTTACCGGTATTATTGAACGTAAAGGCAGTTTGGTTACCAATTAAGCTTGTACCTGTACCACCCGTTTTGGTAATGGTTCCGGTATTGGTTAAAGTGTGAGCACCAACACCCGAAGAAGTAAACCCGCCATCGGCAGTAAGGCTAATTGCTCCGCTATTATTAAACTGTGCGCTATTCCCAATCTGTATATCTGTAGCTTGAGAATAGTTGGTGCTTGCGTTATTGAAAATCCTTGACCCAAAAAGAAAAAGAGTAGCTCCGGGTGAAATAGTTGCAGTAGCACCACTTTGTAAAGTAGTAGTTCCTAAACCCTGCATCGTACCTCCGCTCCAGGTAAAGGCAGTTGGTATTGTTATTGTGCCGCTGCCTTGCATAGTGCCTCCACTTAGCAAGAAACTATTAATTGTCGGAGAGTTGTTCCAGTTTACTGTTCCACCGCTTTGGCTGGTTACTACCGTAGCGTCATAGGTGCCGGAAGCAATAGTAACCGTTGCTCCGTTAAAGGTTACATTTCCTGTTCCTGTTACCGAAGAACCTGCAGAGAGTGTGTACGTTCCGGTAGTAAATTGGATAGTTTTTCCAGTGGAAGTGTTGAACACTCCTGTATGAGTTCCAGTTCCTGCCTGTAAAGATATTGTTCCGCTATTGCAAGTAACAGTTCCTGTATTATTGAACGTAAAGGCAGTTTGGTTACCAATTAAACTGGTGCCGGTGCCACCTGTTTTGGTAATGGTTCCGGTATTGGTTAAAGTGTGAGCACCAACACCCGAAGAAGTAAATCCGCCATCGGCAGTAAGGCTAATCGCTCCGCTATTATTAAACTGTGCGCTATTCCCAATCTGTATATCTGAAGATTGAGAATAGTTGGTGCTTGCGTTATTAAAAATCCGTGTATCAAAAAGAAAGAGAGTAACTGCCGGTGAAATAGTTGCAGTAGCACCACTTGCAATGGTTGTTGTTCCTGCACCGCTCATGTTTCCTCCTGTCCAGTTAAAAGTAGCTCCGGCATTAATTGATACCGAACCACCACCTGTTAATGCAGCAGAAGAAGATGTTAAATTTAGTGTACCATTTACTTGCAAATCAGTTCCGGCACCATCATTAAGTGTAAGTGTTCCGATACTGACAATGGCTAATGTTCCACCTGTGTTTACAACAATTTGATCAGCGGTTACAGCAGTTGTAACAGTTACAGTAGTTCCGCTTTGAATAGTAATGGTACTATCAGTATATGAAGGTATTGAAGTTGCAGTTCCCCAAACACAACCATCATACATTTGCCAAGTTGAGAGACTGCTCCAGTTGCCATTGCCGACACTTCTAAATTCGCGGGTACTAACACATTGAACCGTAAAAGTTCTGCCTTCGGGTAAGCTCCATAAGCCGTTTACATCCTGAAACCTGGTATATAAGGTGTGGCTACCAGCTGCCAAACCTGTTGCAGAAATTGGTAAAATGTTCAAATACACACTATCATTTGCTGAAAAAGTAAGCAACGTTCCGTTACCAACACCCGGGTCGGTATCAAAATAATATTCTGCTTTGCTTATGTTTTGAGCATTGGTAATGTTTGTAGCCAACAAAAGAAGGATGGCAAATAAATGGATGTATGTTTTTTTCATAATTGTATTAAATAAGTCGCTTTATATTTTTGTTATAATCTGTTGCTATTAGTGAGTTACTCCACTCGGAGAAATATAATCTTTTTTAGTTCCCGAAACATTGAGGTTTATTGTTCCATTATAATTGACAATTGTATTTATGCTCATTGTTTTTACCTGCGGAATTGCTGGCTCTAACCCAATTGGTGAAACACCCTGCAAATAATTGGAACCACCATACGGACCAATATCACTGCCATCTGTACCTGTTCCATATCCGGGTGAGGAGGATGAAAGCATATAATTATTTGTTGGGCTAAACTGGTAATTTAAAGTTTGAATGTATTTAAACATTGGGTCATGAGCTATAAAATTTCCGCTACCACTATTGTTTCCGTAAGCTACTGTATCTTGAGACGTATTAAAAGTAAGGTTATTATAAAACACACATAAAGAGCAACCTAAAGGAGCTGCGCCATAAAAAATATTATTCGTAATAGTGTCGTTATACACTTGACTGAAAGCATTATTAGAAGAATTATAAAAGAACAAATTATTTGTAATTTTTACTGTCGGTTGATTAGAAGCATAAACCATATCTTCTATAATATTACCGGCGATGGTGATATTACTGTTATTATTTATTTGAATGGATGCGCAGATATTGTTTGCAAATACCCAATTGGAAGAGCCCATGCCAACGCTACAACTATTAAATTCATTTCTTAAAATAGTTATATTTTGCGGATGAGCGTTATTGCAATAAATGGTTCCTGTAATATTTAATCCTTCAACAACACTACCCGAAGCGTTAGAAACAAAAACTAACGAATCGAAAATTACATTATAAACACTTGATACAAGCGGGTTTTGTTTTTGAGGATTAGCACCTGTACCTATTATAGTTACGCGCTTTTTTAGGGTAACTGTTCCGTAATTAGTGTTGGAACCACTTACATAAATTGTATCTCCTGCATTTATTGCATCAATAGCGGTTTGTAAGTTGCTATATTGCCCACCTCCATTATTGTTTACACTAATAACAGTTGCTTTTGCGAGCATTGTAAAGCATACTATTGCAATTACTATAATTGTTGAGAATGTTTTTTTCATTTGCTTTTGGTTTTATTATTTTAATTAAGCCGCTAAGCTAAAATAAATAATTGAATTGAAGAAATAATTTTTTATGCGCTTCTTGTTAAAATCAGATATTAGAATTTATATTTGTACATTCGCACCACGATGCAATCAATTATACATTTAAAAAATATAGCTAAGGCTTATAAAATAGGAACAGAGGTGATTCATGCCCTGCGTGATGTTTCGTTAGAAATTTCTAAAAACGAATATGTAGCCCTGATGGGTCCTTCGGGCAGCGGAAAGTCAACCCTGATGAATGTGCTCGGTTGCCTGGATAGCCCCACCAGCGGAGAATATATACTGAATGGAATTTCAGTTGCTCAAATGCTGGACAATAAATTAGCAGAAGTGCGAAACAAAGAAATTGGTTTTGTGTTTCAGTCTTTTAATTTATTGCCCCGTTCCACAGCTTTGGATAATGTAATGCTTCCTTTGATTTATGCAGGTTATAACAAAGCAGACAGGTTAAAAAGAGGAAAAGAAGTACTGGAGCAGGTAGGTTTGGGAGATAGAATAATGCACAAACCAAATGAACTTTCGGGAGGGCAACGACAGCGGGTGGCTATTGCAAGAGCATTGGTAAATCATCCTGCCATTATATTAGCCGATGAGCCAACAGGAAACCTGGATTCAAAAACTTCTATAGAAATTATGGCATTGCTGGAAGAAATTCATAAACAGGGAAACACCATTGTGCTGGTAACCCACGAAGAAGACATTGCCCAACATGCTCACAGGATAGTAAGATTAAAAGACGGGATAGTGGAAAGGGATTATAAAAACGAAACGATTATTTCTGTGAGCAGCAGGCTAGTTCATTAGTTTACCATTGATTCATTAGTAATGTACGAAACATGCAATTTGAAATTTAATATGACTTTGAAAATATATACCAAAACAGGCGATAAAGGTGAAACCTCTTTAATAGGAGGCACCCGGGTTTCTAAGCACCATATCCGCATTGAAGCCTACGGCACTGTTGATGAGCTGAATTCCCACATTGGTTTAATCCGCGACCAGGATATTGACAACCATTCAAAAAAAACATTGATTGAAATCCAGGACAGGTTATTCACCATTGGCGCATCTTTAGCATCAGACCCTGACACATCGAAAATGAAAATACCTGATTTGAAAGAAGAAGATGTTATTTATTTGGAAAACGAAATTGACAAAATGAATGAGGAATTGCCGGAAATGAAATCGTTTGTGTTGCCCGGGGGGCACACTACTGTTTCTTATTGCCACATTGCCCGCTGTGTTTGCAGGCGGGCAGAACGGTTAACCATTCATCTTTTCGAAATTAGTTTTGTAGCCGATTTGGTTATTAAATACCTGAATCGATTGAGTGATTATTTATTTGTTCTGTCCCGAAAATTAACCAAAGATTTAAACGCTGAAGAAATTCCGTGGAAACCCCGAATGTAATTTTTGTTAAAAAATCCACTTCTCACACCCCCTATTTACAATCGAAAAACAAAATATTCCATTTTGCGCTTTGATAAGCGAAATTAATTTTTACTTTTGCAGAAAATTTGAAAAGAATTAAAAATAATCTATAATTATATCACCATGTATTGGACACTTGAATTAGCAAAAAACCTTGAAGACGCGCCCTGGCCAGCAACCAAAGAAGAATTAATTGACTTTGCGGTACGCTCGGGAGCACCTATGGAAGTTATTGAAAACCTTTCGGAAATTGAAGATGAAGGCGAAGTGTATGAAACTATTGAAGAGATTTGGCCTGATTACCCCACCAAAGAGGACTTCTTCTTTAATGAAGATGAATATTAATTGTACCCTATTTAATTAATTATAAACAAAAACTATTGAAGCAACAACAAACACTTTAAACTTTTTCGAAATAAAAGTAGTAGGCTATATGGAACTATTTATAGATTTGGAAGAAAACAAAATGGCACTACTTGCACAGAAATAATTATTTCATTACAAACGTTAAAACAAAAACCCCGGTTTAATCTCCGGGTTTTTTGTTTTTAGGAAATGCAGGGAATAAAACTATTCTTCGTTAACGTCTTCAATCACAAACCCAAGATGTTTTAAATCACTCCAGAAGTTACGATACGATTTTTTTACTACGTCCGGTTGCTCAATGGAAATGGAATCGAGCACCATTGCCAAAGGGGCAAAAGCCATAGCCATTCGATGGTCATCATAGGTATTAATTAATTTTGGCTGATGCAGTTTTGAAGGCGGAGTAAGTTTCATACTCGTATCATTTTCAATTTCCACTACCACCCCTAATTTTGTCAGTTCATTCTGTAAAGCAGTTAGCCGGTCTGTTTCTTTAATCCTCAAGTTATGCACACCATTAAAAAACCCGGAAATATTCAATGCACATATTACTACTGCACACGTCTGAACCAAATCAGGACAATCGGAGAAATCAAAACCAAAATGTTCTTCTTTTAAATTTATTTTTGTAAGCCGAATGCCCTCTTCCAGGAATTCCGATTTAATTCCGAAAAATGTAAACATATCTGCCACCATTCCATCTCCCTGCAAACTCGGGCGTTTCAACCCTTTTATCATAAAATCGGTTTCTTTTGATAACGCTGCAAGAGCATACCAATACGATGCAGAACTCCAGTCTGCTTCTACTTTGTACTCATAGTTAGCATCACTTTTTTTATAATAATTTTGCTTGCTTACGGAAATAATATTATCCTGCCACATTCCATACACTCTGAATTCCTGCATCATTTTCAAGGTCATGTTAATGTAAGGACGCGATGTTACTTCTCCTTTAAATTTAATAACCAGTCCGTTTTGAAACTCCGGAGAAATTAACAGTAATGCAGAAATGAACTGGCTGCTTACATTTCCATCCATTTCCACTTCACCTCCTGTTAAATGTTTACCGTTTATTTGAAGCGGGGGAAATCCTTCCTGCTCAAGGTATTCAATATCTGCACCCAATGCGCGCAATGCTTCCACAAGAATTCCAACAGGGCGTTGCTTCATCCTGTGGTTTCCAGTTAAAATATAGGTTCCGGGTTTGGTTGCAAAATAGGCGGTTAAAAAACGCATGGTTGTACCTGCTCCACCTACATCATAGGTTATTTCATTTATCGCAGAAGCATTGGCAGCATTCAGTATTTTTTGGAGTATAACAGTATCCTCTGCGTTAGAAAGATTGGTAATTTCAAACCTGTCTTTGCATAATGCCTGGATAATCAACACGCGATTACTTTCGCTTTTGGAAGAAGAAAGTGCTACACTTCCTTTCAACGTCTTTGCAGGATGAGAAATACGATACATCATTTTTTGAAAAGAATAACCTGGTCTGAATAATATTTTAATGAATCACTAATTAAATCTGCTGTTGCCGTTTTGTTTATTTCGCATTTCCCGATGCCTGATAACAAAGAAAAGTTAATAGCCCCGTTGGCGTTTTTTTTATCGTGCGTCATCAATTCGATTAATCTGTGATGATAAATGGGTTCAATAGTTAAGGGTTTAAAAGTACTCAAAATAAAATTTGTAATCTCCTTTAATTCGGTATCTTTTAATTTGCAAACTTTAGTGGAAAGGTACGATTCGCAAACCATCCCGATTGCCACTGCTTCTCCATGAAGTAGTGGTTTCATACTGCTTTCTTCCAGAAAAAAAGTTTCCAGTGCATGCCCTACTGTATGTCCGAAATTCAATATCTTTCTCCATCCCTTTTCTTTTGGGTCCTGAATTACCACTTCATTTTTTATTTTTATCGAATCAACGATACATTTTTTCAACATATCCAAATCACCTGCTTTGCACTTCTTTATTTTTTTCCAGTATTTTACATCAGCAATTAATCCGTGCTTTATTATCTCCGCCATTCCAGCTGTAACCTGTCGTGAATCAAGAGTTGATAAAAAATCAGTACTTACAAAAACAGCCAGGGGATTACTATATACCCCTATTTCATTTTTCAGATTATTCGCATTTATCCCTGTTTTTCCTCCAACAGAAGCATCTACCTGGGAGAGTAAAGTAGTAGGGATATTTATAAAAGGGATTCCCCTTTTAAATGTTGATGCCACAAAACCGCCCAAATCACTAATCACACCACCGCCAAAATTTACAAATAGTGAGTTTTTATCAGCCCCGTAATCACTTAATGTACCCCAGATTTGTGCACATATTTCAATCGTTTTGTTTTTTTCACCACTCTCTATTTCTATTATTTCGGCATCTTTAAATGGAAGAACCTTTGTTACCAAATTCGGATAACAATACTTAAACGAATTTTCATCCACTAAAATAAATAACTTGGAGTATCCCTTGCTGTTGGTTTTCAGAAATCGAATAATATCCTTAAAACTATTTTTCGAAACAAAAACGGAGTAATTTGTTGATTTAATTTCAGTCATAATTTTTATTCTGATGAAGCAAATGTAACAAAAATACTATTGGAATTATATTCTTATGCAGGAATTGCTTTTTGCTATATTTGCAACTATTTAAAAAAGAATAAAAATGCTATCCTTTAACAATACAAAAATATCCTTTTCAGGAAAAACAAATAAAGATTTAAAACGGTCGTACTGGCTTTTTAAACTGATAGGTTACAATTGGTTTGTAAGTCTCGGAAAAGTACTTACCACCATAACTCTCCAATTACATCTGCCCATAAAGGGAATAATAAAAGCAACTGTGTTCAAACAGTTTTGCGGTGGCGAAAATATTAAGGAATGTGATGCAACCATTCGTGATTTAGGCAATTTTAATATCGGAACCATTCTGGATTATTCGGTAGAGGGAAAAGAATCGGAAAACGATTTGGATGCCTGTGAAACCGAAACGATTGCGACTATTACAAGGGCAAAGGCAGACACACATATTCCATTTTGTGTATTTAAAATTACCGGACTGGCGAGAATGGAAATATTAGAAAAAGTTTCTGCAAGAAAAGAACTCACCAGGCAAGAGCAAAAAGAATATGCCAGGGTCTCTCACCGGGTAGGAAACATCTGCAAAGCAGCGCATGATGCCGGAATTCCCGTATTTATAGATGCGGAACACAGTTGGGTTCAAGATGCAATTGACGAATTGGCGAATCAAATGATGCAGCTTTTTAACCTTGTGAAACCAATTGTGTATAATACATTTCAGCTTTACCGCAAAGACAGACTGGCTTATTTAAAACATTCTTTTGAGTTGTCGGTAAAGGGAAATTATTACCTGGGAGCAAAATTAGTTCGCGGGGCATATATGGAAAAGGAAAGGGCAAGGGCGATAGAAAAGGGTTATCCATCTCCTATACATGACACCAAAGAAGATACCGATGTGGATTACAACAAAGCGCTGTCTTTTTGTGCGGAACATATTGAGCGAATAGCAATTTGTGCCGGAACGCATAACGAAGACTCTTCCATGATGTTAGTAGAATTGATGCGCAAAAATAAAATTGATTCTGCAAACAAACATATTTATTTTTCGCAATTACTTGGAATGAGTGATCATATCAGTTTCAATTTAGCAGAAGCAGGCTACAATGTTGCCAAGTATGTTCCTTATGGTCCTGTGAGGGAAGTGGTGCCCTATCTTATACGCAGAGCACAGGAAAACACTTCTGTGAAAGGGCAAACCGGGAGAGAGTTGAGTTTGATTATGAAAGAAACAGAAAGGAGAAAGAGCTCCGAATAACACCATTTAATCACAAAATTCCCTAAAAAAACTTCCTGTATCAGTATATATTTTACTTTTGCGTTTAACCAAATGGTTAAACCATTGAATTAAATGAAACAGTTAAAAGACATTTCCACCGAAGAAAAGATTCTGGATGCGGCCAAAACGGAATTTATGAAACACGGGCTATATGGTGCCCGAATGCAGGACATTGCGGACTCCGCCAAAATAAACAAAGCATTACTGCATTACTATTTCAGGAGCAAAGAAAAATTATTTGATAAGATTTTTGAAGGGGCACTTTCGAAATTTTTTGAGGTAATGGATGTTTTTGCTAATAATACCCTCCCGATAAAAAAAAGATTGTTTCTATACACAGAAAATACAATAGATTTTTATTCCGAATATCCTCAAATGTCTATGTTTATTATTAAGGAGATTGGGAACAATCCTGAAATGTTGCGTGAAAAAATTCAGGCAGCCAAAAAAAATAAAACCATGAGAATGATTCAGGTATTGGAAGAAGGAATGAAAAGCGGAGAAATAAAAAAAACAGATGCAGTACTATTTCTGATAAATCTGCAGTCGCTTTGCTCTTATCCTTTTCTAGCTGCTCCAATGTTTAAACATTCTTTAAAAGCACACGGAAAGGACTGGGATAAAGATTTCAATAACGATAAATTAAAAAAATCAATAAAAACATTTATTGAAAATACGTTATAAATAAAATGAATTCGTTTTCCACTTATCGCTTTTACCACTGTAACTTGAAAAAATCCAAACCAAACGAATATTATAAAATGAAACGAATAACATTATTATTATTACTCTTAACAAGTATTTGCGCTGCGCAGAAAGAAACACTATCACTCGACTCCTGCATACAAATGACAAAACGAAATTACCCGCTGATCAAACAGAATAATTTGATTTCAGAAAACGAAAAGAACTCCATAAGCGCGGATAATAAAAACTGGTTGCCAAAACTATCCTTTATATCAAAAGCCACTTATCAATCTGAAGTAATTTCATTCCAGGGAATAACATTCCCTAATGATAGTTATCTGACGGCTTTAGATTTGGAACAAACACTTTTTGATACGGGGCAAACCAAACAACAAAAAGAGGCAGACAGGTTAATCAACGAAAATGAACTTCAAAAAAATCAAGTAGAATTATACAAATTGATTGACCGCGTAAATCAGTTATACAGTTCCATTTTACTGACAAGGGAAAATATTAAAACCCTTTCTTTATACCATGATGATATCGGCAACAAGAAAACCAATCTTGCTTCGTCTGTAAAAAACGGGCTGACTTTACAAAGTAACCTGGATGAACTGGAAGCGGAAGAATTAAAAACAGAACAATCGATAGCAGAGTCTAAAGATAATATAGTGGCTTTGTACCAGTCGCTGGGTATGTATATTAATAAAACGATTACCGATAGTACTTCCCTTTTTACCGAACCTATTTTAAGAACATCGGCAGGAGATGAAATCAATCGGCCGGAATTGAAATTATTTGAAACACAAAAATTAATGCTCGATACTAAGCATAAATTGAATAACAGAATTGCTTTGCCCAGGTTGTCTGTAAGTGCCGAGGGTGCTTATGGCAGGCCCGGTCCGAATTTCTTAAACCAGGACTTGAGATTTTTCGGACAAGCCTCTGTTAATTTAAAATGGAACATTGGTAATTTATACACGTTGAAAAATGAAAAACAAAATATTACTATCAGCAAAAAAATGGTGGATGTGCAAAAAGAAGTTTTTGAGTTCAATACAAAAAATACAATGGCAACTCAATCGGCACAAATTAATTCTCTGAAAGACATAATTGAAAAAGACAAACAAATAATTGAAAAACGACATAGTATTACAAAAGTATCTTCTAGTCAATTAGAAAACGGCACAATAACCACCACAGATTATTTAACGCAACTGAATGCTGAAATGCAGGCGGTACTAAATCAAAAAGTGCACGAAATTAAACTGATGAATGCGATTACTAATTATAACACAACCAAAGGAATCATTAATTTTTAAACATAAATTTTATAATGGAAAACAAAGAATCAAACGAAACACCTGAAAAGAAAAGTAAAAAGAAATTAATCATTATCTCCACTGTTTTGAGTGTGATATTAATTATCGGTATCATCTATTTTATAATTAGTGCAAATTACGAAAGCACAGACAATGCACAACTGGATGCTGACATAGTATCTGTAAAATCAAGTGTACAGGGATATATAAAATCAATACGGTTTAAAGATAATCAGCAGGTAAAAAAGGGAGATACCTTAATTATCATTGACGATACTGATTTAAAAACAAGAGTAGCACAGGCGGAAGCCGCTCTGGAAAATGCAAAAGCAAATTTACTTTCTGTAAAAAGTAATGCAAACGCATCATCTGAAAATGCAAATGCTTCCTCTTTATCTTCTTCATCAGTTCAGCAAACCATTACTTCTGCCAATGCACGATTAACCAAATCCAAAGCCGATTTTAAACGAATGGAAAATATGCTGGCTGCCAAAGCCGCTACCCAGGCGCAATACGATGCTGCCAAAGCTGACCTTGATGTGGCACAGGCACAATACGATGGTGCCGTAAGTCAGTATAAATCGGCTTCGGCACAATCGCAAGGAGTGCATTCGCAGGCAGAAGCACAGGGAGGACAGATAGCATTAGCCGCGGCTATGGTTAAGCAAAGAGAAGCTGAACTGATATTGGCAAATATACAATTGGTGCATGCTAACATTCTTGCACCATGCGATGGAATAGTTACCAGGCGTGCTGTGGAGGTAGGGCAGTATATTACCATTGCGCAACCTTTATGTTCAACAATTGACAATTCCCATTTGTGGGTTACCGCTAATTTTAAAGAAACGCAGGTAAAGAAAATAAAAATCGGGCAAACGGTGGATGTAAAAATTGATGCATTTCCGGATATTAAAATCACAGGCAAAGTAGATTCTTACATAGGAGCAACCGGTGCAAAGTTTTCTTTATTACCTCCGGACAATTCAACCGGAAATTTTGTCAAAATTATTCAACGCATCCCTATACGTATTGAATTAACTGATATTCCAAAGGAAAGTATCAATTCCTTGTATCCCGGATTAAGTGTATTTGTTGAAGTGAAAGTAAAATAAAATTGGAAGCATTACAGCATAAAATAGTTTATCCTACGGGAGCAACAAAATGGATTTTAATCCTTACCGCTATCTCCTGCGCCATACTGGAATTAATAGACACCACGGTTGTTAACGTTTCGCTTCGCGAAATAAGCGGAAGCATTGGAGCCACTACCACCGAAATTGCATGGGTAGTTACTGCCTATGCAATTTCAAACGTAATCATTATTCCGCTTACAAGTATGCTGTCCGATTTGTTTGGAAGAAAAACCTATTTCACCGGTTCGGTTGTTCTTTTCACTTTCGCTTCTCTCATGTGCGGTTTGTCCACTAATTTATGGATGCTTGTTTTCTGGCGGTTTGTGCAAGGTATTGGTGGGGGTGGTTTGTTATCTACTGCTCAATCCATTATTGTGGGGGCATTTCCTCCCGAAAAAATAACTACTGCCAATGCAATATTCGGAATGGGAATTATTATGGGACCCACTTTTGGTCCTACCATGGGCGGATATATTACCGACCATTTATCATGGCACTGGATATTTTTTGTAAACATTCCTATTGGTGTAATTGCAACTATTCTTGCGTGGACGTATGTTACCGATAGGGAAGGGGCAGTAAAACCCCGAAAAATAGATTGGTGGGGAATTCTCTTTCTCATTGCGGCTGTTGGCTCCCTGCAATATGTGCTCGAAGAAGGCTCTTCAAAAGACTGGTTCCAGAGTTCCGAAATAATTTTCTTTTCCATTCTTGCCATCTTCGGTTTAGTGGCTTTTATCATCCGCGAATTAAAAATAGATTACCCGGCAGTAAACATCAGGTTGTATAAAAATTACAACCTCGCCATGGGCAGCCTAATGAATTTTATGTTAGGCTTTCTTCTGTTTGGAACCGTATTTATTTTTCCCTTATTTGCTCAAATATCATTAGGCTGGACACCTACTCAAACAGGAGTATTTATGATTCCGAGTGCACTATGCACTGCTGTATCCATGCCCATAGTGGGTAAAATATTAGGAAAAGGTAAAAACCCCAAAACAATCATCATCATCGGGGTGGTGATGACTTTTATTTTCCTAATGATGATGTCCTTTGCCTCTCCCGAATCGAGCCAGTACAATTTTTATTTCCCTTTTGTATTGCGCGGAGTAGGTTTGGCGTTCATGATGTCGCCCATATTATCCTTAGCCGTGGCGGGACTTAGAGGAAAAGACATGGCACAGGCAATAGGGCTTGCAAACATGATTCGGCAACTGGGCGGTGCCGTGGGCATTGCCCTCATCAATGTTTTCCTGGTAAATAAAAATGCCGAAGTAAGAGGCAGCATGCTCGGTTACGTTACCGATTACAGCAATGCCAGCACCGAACGTATTTCTGCATTAACACAAAACTTTGTCGCCAAAGGATATTCGCCCACGGATGCTCAAACTGCCGCCTATCAAACCATGGAAGGAATTATTTATAAACAGCAAGCATTGGTCAGTTACGACCAGGGATTTTTTATGGTCGGTATTTTAATTCTTGTCTGCATCCCCATCGTGTTTTTAATTCGTTATAAAAAAACCGCCAAACCAAAAGTAATAGCCGACCATTAAATTTTCTTTTCATAGAAAAGAATATTCAATCGTGAAGCAGTTTGGGAACGAACATACGGCACTTTCATCCATCACCCACATAAAGAATCCGGGACGGTACCGGAGACACATGCAGGGCTTAACATGCGGGTAATCCTAAAGTGAAGCGTTTAAATAATTATTAAAAGTTAAACCTGTAAGGTTTGTGGTAACGGTCTGTAGAAAACAAGAAATATGTAGGAACTAAGAGACCTTCAACGCATCTCCAGACCTTTTTCTATTTATATAAAACATGTAAAGGAGCATAAAACTGCACTTAAAATGTTGGAATAACTATTTAAAAGGTTTGGTATACCTTCGCCTAAAAACAACAAATCCCTCTTTGACATTATCAAAGAAGGATTTGAAGAGATACTACTAAAAATTAATTACTTTTTAGGCTCAACTGGTGTTGGAGTTGTAGCTGGTGCTGTAGCCGGATCCGGTGTTGGGTCAGGTTTAACAGTTCCGGTAATTTTTAACACTTTAGAAGGGGTATCAGCATTGGAAGTTAAAGTAACTGTTTTATCAAAATGACCTACTCTGTCTGTAGCGTAGTGAACTTTGATAACTGCTGATTCGCCCGGCTTAATTGGCTCTTTAGGAGCTGTTGGTACTGTACACCCGCAAGAACCCGCTGCATTGGTAATAATTAAAGGCTCTTTACCTACGTTTGTAAATTTGAATTCTCTGTTACCATCTGCATTGTGTTCAATTGTGCCATAGTCAATTTCTTCAGTTACGAATTTAAACTTAGGAGCATTTGGATTTACTGGATTTGGTGTTGTTGTTTCCTGCGCACTTGCACCTGCTGCTATGCACATCATTAACCCGATTGTAAAAATTGTTTTTTTCATTGTTTTTAATTGTTTTTAGTTAATTATTATTTATTATTTATTGTTGTGTTTGCTTAATGTTTTTCAAATGGGGTTGCACCATCCTCTTTTTTTCCGTTAGTTGGAAATGTTTCTTCAATTGGGGCTGCCTGAACTACTCCTTTAATAGTAATCACTTTTTCAGGAGTTTTTGAATTTGAGTTAATAGTAACTGTTTTGGTAAAATTTCCGGCACGTTTAGTATCATACGTTACTTTTATTACGTTTGACTCGCCTGGCTTAATAGGAACATCTTTTGGATAAGTAGGTACGGTACAACCGCAAGAACCTTTTGCATTAGAAATAATCAGAGGTTCTTTACCTGTGTTTTTAAACTTGAATTCATACGTTCCGTTACCTGCATAGTCAATGGTTCCAAAATCATGAACATCGGTTTCAAAAGTCATTTCTGCTAAACTTGTTGATGCAGGAGTTGCAACCTGTGCTTTACCGGACTCCTGTGCTTTAGACAAAGTTGCAGATAAGAGTATTGTACTGAATATAAGAATTACTTTTTTCATAATGTATAATCTAATCGTATTTTAGTGGTTAAATTTTACTGTTAAAGCTGTTTGCCAAAACCGTGCCAAAACCAAAAAAGGATTGAAAATATATTTTTCGTAGTTTTGCCCTCCCAATTTCGGAATGCAAAGAAACTAAATATATATGGAAATACCAAAAACTTACGACCCAAAACTTACAGAAGACAAATGGTATGCTCACTGGATGAAGCATAAATTTTTCAAATCTACGCCAGATGAACGAGAACCATATACTATTGTAATACCTCCGCCTAACGTAACGGGAGTGCTTCACATGGGCCACATGCTGAATAATACTATACAGGATGTGTTGATTAGAAGAGCACGAATGCTGGGAAAAAATGCCTGCTGGGTACCCGGTACCGACCATGCCTCTATTGCTACGGAAGCAAAAGTGGTTGCTTTATTGAAGGAGAAAGGAATCAACAAAACGGATTTGTCGAGAGAAGATTTTTTGAAACATGCGTGGGAATGGAAAAATAAATACGGTGGAATTATTCTTAAGCAGTTAGAAAAATTAGGTGCTTCCTGCGATTGGGACCGTACCCGATTTACAATGGAAGACGATTTAAGTGATGCGGTTATTGATGTGTTTATTGACTTATATAATAAAGGACAGATTTATCGCGGAGTTAGAATGGTGAATTGGGACCCCCAGGGCTTAACCGCTGTATCTGATGAAGAGGTAATTCATAAAGAAGTAAATTCGAAATTATATTATGTGAAATATAAAATTGAAGGACACACCCCCAACCCCTCTCAAGAGGGGAATGTGGAAGATGAATGGATAACCATTGCCACTACACGACCGGAAACAATTTTGGGAGATACTGCTGTGTGTGTGCATCCGGATGATGAGCGTTACAAACACTTAAAAGGCAAACGGGTCATTATCCCAATGGTAAACCGTTCGGTACCTGTTATATTTGATACCTATATTGATTTAACTTTCGGAACAGGTGCTTTAAAAGTTACTCCTGCTCATGATATTAATGATTATAATCTTGGAGTAAAACATAATCTTGAAGTGATTGATACAATTGCTGCAAATGGTAAAATGAGTGAAGCGGCAGGATTTTACATAGGGGAAGATAGATTCGCTGTTCGTAAAAAAATTGCGAAGGATTTGGAAGAGATGGGGCAATTGGTAAAAGTGGAAGACATCAAAAATAAAGTTGGTTATAGTGAGCGTACCGATGCTGTTATAGAACCCAAACTTTCCATGCAATGGTTTTTGAAAATGGATAACATTTCGAAGCCTGCTTTGGAGAATGTATTGAACGGGGAAATAAAATTAATTCCTGAAAAGTTTGTAAACACTTATAAGCATTGGATGGAAAATGTTCACGATTGGTGTATTTCCCGGCAGCTATGGTGGGGACAACAAATTCCTGCGTGGTATGATGATAAAGGAAATACGGTTGTTGCAAAAACCCATAGCGAAGCATTAGAGAAATACAAAATCAAATATCCAACATCCAATGTCCAACAGCTAAAACAAGATGAAGATGTATTAGACACCTGGTTCTCTTCCTGGCTATGGCCCATAAGCGTGTTCGATGGTTTTAAAAATCCGGATGGTGCAGACATTAATTATTATTATCCGACCAACGATTTAGTTACCGCTCCTGAAATTTTATTTTTCTGGGTAGCACGAATGATTATTTCCGGGTATGAATATCGTGGCAAGAAACCATTTAGCAACGTATATTTAACAGGTATAGTGCGCGATAAACAAGGGCGCAAAATGAGTAAGTCGCTGGGCAACTCTCCTGACCCCATCGAATTAATTGAGAAATACGGAGCCGATGGTGTTCGTGTGGGCATGTTGCTTTGTTCCCCTGCCGGAAATGATTTACCCTTTGATGAAAGCTTATGTGAACAGGGAAGAAATTTTTCTAATAAAATATGGAATGCGTTCCGGTTGATTAATGGTTGGGAAGTTGACAACAATGCAAAACAAGGAGATGCGAATAAAATTGCAATTGAATGGTTCGATGCAAAATTTAATGAGCAATTAGAAATCATTAACGATTTGTATTCTAAATACAGGATGAGTGAAGTGTTGATGACCACCTATAAATTAGTATGGGATGATTTCTGTGCCTGGTATTTGGAAATGATTAAGCCTGAATTTGTGGATGGCAAATCTTTACCAATTGATAAAGAAACATACGATGCGACTATTAATTTCTTTGAGAAATTATTGAAAGTATTACATCCATGGATGCCTTTTATTACAGAAGAAATATGGCATCTTATCGGCAAGCGCAATGAAAAGGAATGTATTATTGTGGAAGAATGGCCTAAAACCAGGAATGTAAATACCGAAATTGTAAAACATTTTGAAACAGTAATGGAAGTAATTACAAATATTAGAAATAGTCGTAAACAAAAAAATATTTCTCCTAAAGAAAAGCTACAATTATTTGAGAAAGTAAATCAGGGTGAAATAATAAAAACATATGATGCTATAATTAGTAAACTTTGTAATTTAAGTAGTTTTGAATATGTTAATCAAAAAGTGGAAGGTGCATTTTCTTTTGTGTTAAAACATGCTGAATATTTTATCCCTCTTTCTCAAAATATTGATAAGGATGCTGAAAAGGAACGACTAACAAAAGACCTTGATTACAATAAAGGTTTTTTAAATTCTGTTCAAATAAAATTATCGAACGAAAAATTTATGGCAAATGCTAAACCTGAAATGATAGCCAACGAAAAGAAAAAACAAGCAGATGCCGAAGCAAAAATTAAGGCAATAGAAGAGCAACTGACAAGTTTGAATTAAATAAAAACGTCCCGCAAAATGCGGGACGTTGTGGTTTTAAAAGAACATTATTTTTTAAGGAAACGCACAAATAATTCCACCCATTAAAGCAAGGTTGATAATCCAGAAGCCAGTATTGATTGCAATATACTTAAAGCCTTTGCGCTCAAACAATGCATTCGTTCCCATAATGGGAAGAGCAATAAACAATCCGGCAAGAGTTCCATGCAATGCTCCATGTTTAAAGGTACGGAATTCATTTCCATATTTATCCATCATTTCTTTTAAGTAATTCACCACATCCACACTGTAGTTTGGATTTGCCGGATCAATGTAGTGGTTCAACATTGAATAAACATGAAATTGATGAATTACCGACCATTGTAATTCAAAAGCTAACAGAAAGCTGAAAATAAAAGCCATAATAAAAATTACAGCCATGTTAGCTCCTTTCATTTTTTCCTGGGTTACTTCGGCAGCCTTCATCCAGGCAGTGCCTAATACTTTTGGGTTGTACCAGATAAACCCCATTAACATTGGCACTAATGCCGCTACTAATACAATTAGAAAATTTATGTGCATAGTTTTATAAGTTTTAGTTCGTCCAAAGATAAATATTTTCTCATCATTCAATAATTGTATTGTATTAAATTTATTAATAAGAAATTGTTGATAAAGCTAAAGTTCCGTATAATTGCAGTTCTTTTATTTGGTCATTATGAAAAAAGTTTTTTTATTACTCATTGTGTTTATTATTTCGCACATCTTTTATGCACAAAAGTTAATTGAAAATGGCATTGACCCTGTTTCAGGAATTCTTGTAAAACATACTTCGTGGGAAAAGTTTACACAAGGGGGAGATTTTAATTCTTATTTCAGAATATCCCAGGTCGATTCTTCTTATTTTTTTGATATCCGCATTATCCTTGCCGAACGAAAAGCATTTGAAATAAAAGCTGGGCAAACGCTTATACTCACTTTATCGAACGGGGAAATGGTTACTCTCACAAATTTTAAAACTACGGAAAGTTGCCAGGGGTGCGGTGCGGTGGCTTTGGCAGGTAGCCAGGTGCCGGGTGTACAGGTGTCGTATAGTTTAAATAAACAACAACTGGCAAAACTAAGATATAATATACTGCTTACTAAGGAGGAATATGACAGGCACAAGAAAAAAATAATTGAACATATTAAATTAGACATCAGTTCAGCCACTATAGAACATAATTTATCTGAATTTAGTTTTCTCCAAATAAGAAGGGCAATTCGATTAGTAATAAACAGGCAATAGCTAAACAGTTACCCTCACACCGAACGCGACTGATAAAAGTATTCTTGTTTTTTTTTGAGAACTCTTTTTTATTTTATCCGAATACTTCGTTAACAACAAAAAAATTTCTTATAAATTTCCGAAAATTGTTTAAAAATAACCGCAAACCTGATATTTGAACATTTAGAGTTAAAGTTTGAGTCTTTAGAGTTCAAGTTTGAAACATTAAACTTAAAGTTTGGAACTTGAGAGTTCAAGTTTGAAACATTAAACTTAAAGTTTGAAACTTGAAAGTTAAAGTATGAAATAACAGAATTTTAGGCTGATTGATTGAAAAACAGAGAAAAATTAAAACACATAAATCAAAAAAACTATAATAACTACGATAATTACAGTAAAACAAGGAAGAAGTTTGTATAACCACCAACTCCAAATAAATTCTAAAAAAACATCCATTTTAAAGTTTATGGGTTGTTGGTGAAAACACCAACAAAGGCGGAAAAATGTCTTTCCGGTCATTTTTGACCATTTTTGATGTTTTTTGCTTCATTTTTGAATATGGTGTTGTTGTGTTCGAATACGAAGCAACCGTATTTAAAAACAATGTTATCTTAACACAGAAATGATGTAACCGTATTCGAAAGTGATGCAACCGTATTCGAACATGATGTAACCTTATTCGAACGCGAAGCAATCCGAACACAAGAATGATGTAAACCGTATCCGGTAGCGAAGCAACCTGTTCGAACACGGTGTAACTGTGTTCAGAAATTATGTGAAAACGCTGCCTTTTGGTCAAATTGCCTGTAATTCAAAGAACTTTTTTTCTGATGCCATAGGTATTGGAAGTAATAATACCCGGAATTTGTTTTTGGATAACTGCGTACACTTTTTGGATAACTGCGTACAGGGTATAATTAAAAGCAGGGCACACTATTTAAACCATTTTTTAAAATCAGGAGTTTTGCTGAACGAAATATCCAGCCTTGTACCTTCACTCAATATCAGTGTTCCTCCTCTGCGATAATAAATGGATTTAACTATATAATTTAAGTTGCTAGTTGTAAGAACTTTCAAACCCCTTGTCCCGTAGGGACTTTATATCGGTAGAAATAAAATTTTAAAAACGCTTATTAGTCCCATAGGGACGAGATATGCTAATAAATACAATGGTTTCCATTATTTCGTCCCTACGGGATTTATTTTCTATTCAATTATCAATTTCTACCGATATCGTGTCCCTACGGGACTTGCTACTTAAACTTGACCTGAACCCTGGCATATGCTCCCAGTGTACATGTCAAGTTGATTGAACGGCTAAATGACCATACAATTTATGTTGCAGGTGTGAGCTCAAATAATTATAAATATACTGTTTTAAAGGAGGGTGACACGGACGCAAACGGACATTTTGATTTAGGAACTTTTTCTGCAAGAAAAGATAAAAAATATGATTACTACGTAAATGAAGATGTTTACTCTTTGACAAAAGGCAAGGATAATGAAATTACAATACAGATATATGGAAGGGCATATTTATTTACCAATTTCCAGCCCCCTCCTCCTTATAATGTCGGTGATTCTTTAACTGTAACATATACGCATTCAGTTTATACGAATCACAAATTTAAAATAACTGATATTGGCTATTCATCGCAAAACTATTATGAAATAATTAGTGGTAAGTATTCTATAAATATTGATAAATATAAATTCGGAATTTATTCTAATCTTAAAGATACTGTATTTTATCCTAATGAAACAACCAATACTTACAATGTAAATTGGTAAAAAATTCCCCGTACGAGCAAAACTGAAGCGTTGAAAAGTAAAGTAGGGCTTAGGTTGTAAATAATTCAGTAAGTTTTACTTACATTTACAACAAAATAAAACAATGAAATTATTTTTAGATAAGTACAACTTATCAGTTAATCTGCAACCTTAACCCCACCGCACAAGCCAGCCAGTAAGTATAGTTCGTAAAGGGATTTAATGTAAATGGAGATTACAACGATGAACTGCCCCCCTCGAACTCGTTTGTAACGAGTTCGGTTGAGAATTGCGATTGTATCGCAACTATAAAAAAACTCCCTTCAAAAAAATGTAGGGTTTTTTTATTTGAGTATGAATTTTATAGTTGTCAATTAATTTGCTTCCGTCAGTTTTCCATTCTCACATTTAATAGTTCTCGAAGGAAATTTTTCAAACATCATAATATCATGCGTGGCGATAAGTACCGCCCTGCCGCTTCGGCTTATTTCCAATAAAATATTAATAATCCCTTCCGATGTTTCCGGGTCCAGGTTTCCGGTTGGCTCATCTGCCAGTATTAATTCAGGGTCGTTTAATAATGCCCGTGCAATAGCTATTCGCTGTTGCTCTCCACCCGAAAGTTCATGTGGCATTTTAAAACTTTTGGTTGTTAAGTGTACCTTGTCCAGCACATCATTAATCCGCTTTTGCATTTCCTGCTTACCTTTCCAGCCTGTTGCCTTTAATACAAACAGTAAATTATCATTCACTGTTCTGTCGGTCAGCAATTGAAAATCCTGGAAAACGATGCCCAGTTTTCTTCTCAAAAAAGGAATTTCTTTTCGTTTAATTGTTTTTAAATCAAAACCAGCCACACTTGCCGAACCGTCCTTTACATCCAAATCGGCATATAGTGTTTTGAGTAAACTGCTTTTTCCGCTTCCTGTTTTTCCCAGTAAATAAACAAATTCTCCTTTATCAATGGTCAGCATAACATTGGTAAGAACCAGGTTATGCTTTTGAAAAATGGAAACATTATCTAAACTTATTATTGTGTCGAGTGCCATAGTGTGTTGTTTAAAACATCCGAAAATTACTTCATTTCCCTGTAATAATTTTTTTTCACGAACAATATTTTAAACATCCCTGCGTTAATAACTTAATTGAACTTTAAAATTTAGGGCTTTTATCCTTGCTAATTTTACACCATTAAAACTTTAAAACACCGAATGAACAATCGCAAATTAATTACTTTAATAACAGGAGTGTTTATTTCCTCATTTGTTTTTGGGCAAAAAACCAATATCTACACGCAGGAGGATGCAGAGTTTAAAACCGCTATAGAGCTTTTTCAGAAAGAGAAGTATGGTGCTGCTCAAAAAAGTTTTACAAACATAATTGCTTCTCATAAAGACCTTCATTCGCTTATACGCGTAGATGCCGAATATTACAATGCCATTTGTGCATCCGAATTATTTAACAAAGATGGGGAGTTGTTTTTAAAACAATTTGTGATTGACCATCCCGAAAGTCCGAAAGTTAAAACAGCTTATTTTTATCTGGGACAATATAATTACAGGAAAAAGAAATACAAAGACGCACTCAACTGGTTTGAGAAAGTGGACATTTATGATTTAACGACAGATGAATTGGCAGAGTTCTATTTTAAGCGCGGGTATAGTTTTTTTATTGAAAACAAATTTGCGGATGCTAAAAAAGATTTCATTGAAATAAAAGATGTGGATAATAAATATGCTTCTGCCGCAAAATATTATGCCGCCCACATTGCTTACAACGAAAAGAATTATGAAATAGCATTAAACGATTTTATACATCTTCAGAAAAACGAAACATTCGGTTCGGTTGTTCCTTATTACATAGCTCAAATATACTATTTGCAGGGGCAATACGAAAAAGTAATAAGCTTTGCCCCTCATTTATTAGATTCTTCAAACACGAAGCGCGCTCCCGAAATAGCCCGTATTGTTGGCGAATCGTATTACAGAACCAATCAATATAAAGATGCTATTCCTTATTTAAAAAGATATGAAAAAGCTGCCAATGGGTTGCAGCGACAGGATAATTATCAATTGGGCTACGCTTTATACAAAACCAATGATTATGCAAATGCGGTAAATTATTTTATTAAAGTAACAGATGCAGATGATTCATTGTCGCAAAATGCATCTTACCACATGGGCGATTGTTATTTAAAAACAGATAAAAAACAAAATGCAATTGCAGCATTCGGAAAGGCTTCCAAAGCAGAATTTGATAAAGCGATACAGGAGGATGCATTATATAATTATGCAAAGTTGTGTTATGAATTAGCTTACAATCCCTATAATGAAGCTATAAAAGCATTTCAGAGATATATTAAAGATTTTCCTAATTCGGGTAAAGTAGATGAGGCATATACTTTTTTGGTAAATGTTTTTATTACCTCCAAAAGTTACAAAGAAGCATTGGAAGCAATTGAAAAAATTAAAACGCTGACTCCCGAACTAAAACAAGCTTATCAAAAGGTTGCTTATTACAGAGGGGTCGACTTGTTTAATAATATGGAGTATGAAGAAGCGATTAAATCATTTAATAAATCGCAGGCGTATACTTTTGATAAGGAAATTACTGCAAATGCTATTTACTGGAAAGCAGAATCTTTTTATCGTTTAAAGAAATATAAGGAAGCGATAGAAAGCTACACAGACTATATAGATGAGCCGGGCGCTATTGGCAAATCGGAAATAAGCGAAACAAATTACAATATCGGTTATTCTTATTATAAACTGAACGATTGGGAAAATAGCATTTTATGGTTTAGGAAGTTTGTAACTTTTAAACCTGCGGCACATGCAAAGAAAATAAACGATGCGCTAAATCGTATTGGTGACGGGTATTTTATGAGTCGCGAGTTTTCTAATGCCGCTGATTATTATGAACAATCGTTTAAAATGAAATTAATTAACCCTGATTATGCATTATTTCAAAAGGCAATTGCAGATGGGGTTCAGAAAAAGTACGCAGATAAAATTGCGGATTTGAAATTATTTATTCAAACCTATTCATCCTCTTCGTCCACTTATAATCAAAAAGCAAAATTTGAGCTGGCACAGGCATATTATACAGACAGCCAGATGGACCTTGCGTTAGCCGCTTTCAAAAAATTTATTGACGATTATCCAAACAGTCTTTATGAAAATACCTGCCTCAGTAAAATTGGCTTAATCTATTATTATAAAACGGACGATGATAATGCACTTATTTATTTTGATAAACTGATTAAACGCGACAGAACCTCTTCTGATGCGGGTGTTGCAATTGATATTGTGAAGAAAATATACACCACCAAAGGAAATATTGAAGGATTGGATATGTATCTGAAATCTATTGGTGCAGCCATACCGGAAGCTTCCCTTGATTCTCTTTCTTTTAATATTGGCAAAACAAATTACCTGGAACACGAATATGGCAAAGTAATTACAGATTTTCAAAAGTACATTTCAAAATATCCTAACGGCATTTTTATTCTGCAGGCAAATTTCTTTAAAGCCGAATGCGAATATTCAGCGGGTAAAACAGAGGATGCCTTAGTAAGTTATAAATTTGTAATTAGTAAACCGAAAAGCGAATTTACAGAGCAATCATTAAGTCGGGCGGCAGATATTGTTTTCAAAAAGCAGGATTACAAAGAGGCTTTGGATTATTACAAACAACTGGAACAGGTGGCTGAAGACCCGAAAAACAATGCTGCTGCCAAAATTGGTTTAATGCGTTGCAATTTTCAATTGAAAAATTATGCTGACGCTAAAACAAGTGCTAAATATGTTTTGGGAATTGACAAGTCGGGCAAGGAAATGGTAAATGAAGCGCATTATGTTACCGCATCCTGTGCTTACGAAATGGCAGCGAGCATTCACAACACGGACACAACAAAAGCGGAAGACCCCGAAAAATATGATGAAGCATTACAGGAATTTCAGTTTGTGGCAGAAAACGCAAAAAGCGAAGTGGGTGCTGAAGCTAAATATAATGTAGCCAACATCCAGTTCCTGAAAAAAGAAAATAAAAAATCGCAGAAATCAATTTTTGAATTGGTGAACGGTGAAGGCGATTTTCCTTACTGGACGGACAAAGCAATGATTCTTTTGTCGGATAATTATTTGGCGATGAAAGATAATTTCCAGGCAAAAGAAACCTTGAAAGGAGTTATAAAAGAATCCGATAATGCCGAACTGATTAAATTAGCAAAGGCTAAGCTGGATAAAATAATTGCTGATGAAGAAGCTGCAAAAAAAGCAAAAGAAATAAAAGAACAACCTCTCAATATTCAGTTTGAAGGCAGTTCGCCCGGGCAAAATAAATTATACGTGGAGCCGACTATAAAAAACGACAGCACAGAATTTAAAAAAGAAGAGTAACACATAATTATTTATTCTAATAAAAATGAATACACATTTTTTTAAACTTTTTATCCTTATCGCTTTTGTTTCTTTTCAAACAACTTGTATGTTTGCGCAGGATACTCTTGGTTCGTGGACAATCATTGGAACCGGGGTGTTTCATCCTTCCATTGCCGAAGCAAATAAAATAAACGAGAACCCGGTGGTGAACGATTCCACACAAAAGATACCCGTTAAAGGATATTCTATTAATTCAAAAAAAATAAATACAGGTTTTAATGTTGCTCCCATCACTCCTGCGCAAATGTTGGGAGAGCCATTGATAACGCTTTACAACGCTTTGGTGAAAATAGGCTTTGGAAATTATAGCACTCCTTATGGTGAAGTGTGGTACAATAGTTTACGTTCAAAAGATAATGCCTATGGAATTCGATTGAAACATTTATCATCTTCTTACACTGCCCAGGATTATGGCTTTGCAGGACTTAGCGACAATGAAATAAGTTTAACAGGTAAAAAATTTCTGAAAGAACATACCCTCTCCGGCAATTTCGATTATGCACGAAATGTAGTTCATTTTTACGGATACGATGCCAATCTTCATTCGCTTGATAAAGCAGCTACCGCTCAACGATTTAATTATTTTTCTGCTAATGCTGAATTGATGAGCCATTACACCAAAGCCGAAAAATACAATCACGATATAAAATTAAGTTATTACAACCTCGCGGATTTATATAAAGCTTCTGAAAACAACATTAAAGCAACCGTGTTTGTGCAAACTACCATTCATAAAGAAGCATATAAAGTAAATGCGGCAATAGATTATTACAACAACAAAACTTCTAAAGACACAGTAAACAATACCATCATCACCCTCAATCCCAACGTGTATGCAACAGGTGAAAAGTATAAAGCAGCGGTTGGTGTTACTGCCGTGATGGATAATCTGCATGAAACCAAGTTTTATTTTTATCCTAAAATAGATTTAAGTTATAATGTGTTCGACAATATCATTATTCCTTATATAGGGGCATCCGGAGGGCTGCACAAAAACAGTCTGAAAGCAATTACCGATGAAAACCCTTTTGTGTTGTCTCATCTCACCATGAAAAATACTAACAACCGCTACGAATTATTCGGAGGTATTAAAGGAGCTATTTCTTCCACTGTTAATTATAATGCCCGGGTATCCTACACCAGCATTGAAAACCTGATGATGTATGTAAACGACTCCAAAGATTTATTGGCAAACCGGTTTGATGTAATTTATGATAATGCTGAATTATTAAATGTGCGCGGAGAAGTAGCGTATCAACTGCGCGAAAAAATTCGTTTTAATTTAAGCGGAGATTATTATAATTACAAAATGACAAAAGAATTACGCGCCTGGTATTTGCCTCAGGTAAAAATTACATTGACAGGAAATTATAATATTTCTGATAAAATAATTATTAAACTTGATTTGTTTTATCTCGATAATCAATATGCAAGAACAGTTGAAAACGAAGACACGCCAAATGAAAAATTTGTTGCCACGCAGTTAAAAGGTATGTTCGATGCCAATATTGGAGGGGAATACCGCTACACTAAAAAACTTGGATTCTTTATCAACCTTAATAATGTTGCAAATGTTCGTTACTATCGCTACAGCAATTATCCTACGCAACGATTTAACGGGATGCTGGGGTTGAGTTATTCGTTTTAAACACCCTCCCAATTTTTCCTGTCCCAAACATTGAAACAATAGTCAACACAGCTGGCATTAAAAATAAAGCGATGGTTTACAAAGAAAAAATTATTAACAAACGAGATGACAGTATAAATTATAGGCTTTGTCGAACACGATAGTACTAAATTCAGGAAGTTGCAGGTGTGTTATAATACAAGGCTTCAAAAAATGTTTGTAAACAAATGTAATTTAAATGCCCATTCCTAAAAGAGTGGGCGTTTTTTATTTAAAAGCTAAGGTAGTTTTCTCCCCGATACTCAACTTTACTTTTCTTCCAAAATATATTGCCATGTTTCTGTCTATATGCCCCGCAGGGAAATTAAAACAAACAGGATAAGAATATTCATTTACTGCATCCGCAATAATTTCTTCTGCTGTTTTCCCAAAAGGAATCGTATTGTCTTTCATCTCTGTCATACTACCAACTACCAATCCCGCTAAATCACTAAGTTTTCCGGAGCGCTTCAGATTCATCATCATTCTGTCAATATGATAAAGGGATTCATCCAAATCTTCAATAAATAATATTTTCTCTTTTGTATCAAGGTCTGAAACACTACCAGACAAAGCATATAATAAAGAAAGGTTGCCGCCAATTAATTCTCCTTCTGCATTTCCGTTCCTGTTTAATAGGTGAGTTTCGGTTTCATAATTAACAGATTCACCAAACAATGCTTTTCGTAAACTGTCGGTTGACTCCTTGTTTTTTCCAAAGTTGATGGGCATAGTAGCATGTATGGTTTCAATACCCAAATGATGAAGGTGAGAATGTAACACTGTAATATCACTGTATCCGATTATCCATTTAGGATGTGTTTTAAATAGAGTAAAATCCAATCGGTCAATAATACGAATGGTGCCATAGCCACCCCGCGCACTAATCACTGCTTTTATAGAGGTGTCATCCATCATGTTTTGCAAATCTTCTGCTCGTTCTGAATCTGTCCCGGCATATTGATGACTGGTATTAAATAAATTTTTGCTTAACACCACTTCCAATCCCCAGCTTCTTAAAATATCAACGGCAGGTTGAAGGTCTTCCTGTGATATTATCCTGGCGCAAGCTACAATTCCAATTTTGTCGCCTTTTTTTAAATAAGATGGTGTTGTCATTTCTTTTGTATAAATAAGTATTATTATCTTTGACAAAATTATGAAATATAAAAGACATACCGTTACCGCTGCATTACCTTATGCAAATGGACCTGTTCATATAGGGCATTTGGCTGGTTGTTATCTGCCGGCAGATATATACGTACGCTATTTGCGTTCCAAAGGAGAAGATGTGAAATTTATTTGTGGTTCTGACGAACATGGTGTACCTATTACCATTAAAGCAAAGAAAGAAGGCATCACACCTCAAAAGGTGGTGGATAAATACCATAAATTATGGGCGATGCGTTCAGAGAGTTTGGAATTTCGTTTGATATTTATTCCCGGACATCTTCCAAAACTCATCATGAAACTGCTTCCGAATTTTTTAAAACCCTCTATGATAAAGGAGTTTTTGAGGAAGAAATAACAGAACAATATTTTGATGAAAAGGCAAACCAGTTTTTGGCAGACAGATACATTACAGGCACTTGCCCGAATTGCGGAAACGAAAATGCTTATGGTGACCAATGCGAAAACTGCGGCAGTACACTTAATGCAACCGATTTAATAAATCCTAAATCTACACTAAGCGGAGAATCACCTGTTAGACGCAAAACAAAGAATTGGTTTTTGCCTTTAGATAAAATGCAGCCTCAAATTGAAGCATACATCGATTCTCATAAAGAATGGAAGACCAATGTTTTTGGGCAATGCAAGAGTTGGTTGAATGCCGGACTACAACCCCGCGCTATGACACGAGATTTGGATTGGGGTGTGAAAGTGCCTGTGGATGGAGCAGAAGGAAAGGTATTGTATGTTTGGTTCGATGCCCCAATTGGATATATTTCTGCAACGAAAGAACTTTTTGCATCTAAAGTACAAAGCACAAAGTCTCAAGACTCAATACTTAATACTCAAGACTGGCAATTATATTGGAAAGACAAAGAAACAAAACTTGTTCATTTTATCGGGAAAGATAATATTGTTTTTCATTGTATTATTTTCCCTGCAATGCTAATGGCTGAAGGCTCGTACATCTTACCTGAAAATGTTCCGGCCAACGAATTTCTTAACCTGGAAGGAGATAAAATTTCTACTTCGCGCAATTGGGCAGTGTGGCTGCACGAATATTTACTGGATTTTAAAGACAAGCAGGATGTATTGCGTTATACTCTTTGTGCCAATGCACCGGAAACAAAGGACAATGATTTTACGTGGAAAGATTTCCAGGCAAAAAACAACAATGAACTGGTGGCTATACTTGGTAATTTTGTAAACCGAACATTAGTATTAACTCATAAATATTACGAAGGGAATGTGCCAACAGCAGAGGAATACAGCAAGAATGATATTTTGTTACTGGAAGAAATAACAAAGTATCCTGCAAAGATTGCAGCAAGTATTGAACAATATCGTTTCCGCGAAGCATTAGCAGAATTAATGAATTTAGCGCGAAGCGGAAATAAATACCTTGCAGATAATGAACCCTGGAAATTAATTAACTCGGATGCAAATCGTGTGAAAACGGTTATGAATATTGCTTTGCAGATATGTGCAAATCTTACTATTGTTATGGAACCATTCCTTCCTTTTACAGCAAATAAGTTAGGTGCAATGCTTAATTTGAATGAAGGATTAAAATGGAACGATGCCACCCGCACAGATTTATTATTACCAGGACATAAAATAAATACCGCAAGTCTTTTGTTTGAAAAAGTGGAAGATGAACAAATGACTTATCAAATTCAAAAACTTTCAAATTCGAAAATGGAAAATGAATTAGCAAACAACAAATCCGAAATCCCTTCTCAGAAGCCCGAAATAACTTTCGATGATTTTTCTAAAATGGATATTCGGGTTGGAACTATTTTGGAAGCAGAGCGTGTTCCGAAAACAGATAAACTGTTGAAATTGAAAATTGATACAGGTATTGATATTCGTACCGTTGTTTCAGGCATTGCCCAATATTATAAACCCGAAGACATCATCGGGCAACAAGTAAGTATTTTAGTAAACCTTGCTCCTCGGATGCTGAAAAACATTGAAAGCCGTGGAATGATTTTATGTTCTGAAAATGAAAAAGGCGAGTTGAGTTTTGTATCACCAACAAAATCGAATGCAACTAATGGTTCAATAATAAAGTAAATGAAAAAAACTATTCTCATCATCATATCACTTGCATTATTTCTGCAAGTATCCATTGCGCAAACAAAATTGCTTACTATGGAAGACGCAATTATCAAACAAAAAACCACGCTTGCTCCTGCCCGGTTAAAACAATTAATGTGGGTAAAAGGAACGGATAAATATTCGTTCGTGGACAAAAAAGATAAGGAAGATGTTTTGATTATTGGAAATGCCGCCACTACTAAACAGGAAACGATGGCTACATTGACAAATGTGAATGATGCTCTAAAAAAAATAAACCTGAAAGCACTTGAAGTATTTCCTTCCATTCTATGGAAAAATGCTAATCAGTTTACTTTCGAAACAGAAAAAAAACTACTTGCGTATGATTTAAAAACAAAAGTTATTTCTGTGGAAGCAAGTAGAGATTTTGGTGATGGCGCTGAGCATACTGATGTGGCAGCTACTACAGGCTATGTGGCTTATACCATAAAAAATAATTTATTTGTTTATGACGGGAAAGATAAGCTAACAATAACTAATGATAAGGATTCAAACATAGTTAACGGACAGTCCGTTCACCGCGATGAGTTTGGCATTACAAAGGGAACCTACTGGTCGCCAAAGGGTGATTTACTTGCATTTTATAGGATGGACCAGCGAATGGTTACTGATTATCCGATTATCGACTGGAGTGTTCGTCCTGCCAAAGTGAGTGAAATCAAGTATCCTATGGCAGGAGATAAAAGTCATGAAGTAACTGTGGGTGTATATAACATGGCAAAACATACTACTGTGTTTTTAAAAACCGGTGAACCAAAAGAACAATATTTAACTAATGTTACCTGGAGTCCGGATGAACAACATATTTTTATCCAAGTGTTGAATCGTGACCAGAATGAAATGAATTTGAATATGTACAGTGCAATAACAGGAGAATTTGAAAGACCAATTCATACAGAGAAAAATGAAAAATATGTTCATCCTATGCACCCGATTGTTTTTATTCCAAATAAAAATAATGAATTTGTTTTACAGTCAGAAATAAATGGATTCAATCAATTACAATTGTGGGGTTATATCCCGGGCGGGGTGAGTAAGAAAATATTTGATAACAAAGAAACAGCGGGGGATGGGAAATGGATAGTAACTGACTTTGCAGGATTTGATGAGAAAGGAGAATATCTGTTTTATAGCTCAACTCAAGAATCAGCAATTACTCGCAATTTTTATAAGATGAGTGTGAAAGATGGAAAAATAACCCGATTAACTCAGGGTGATGGAACCCACACCGTTATTATGAATGATTCAAAAACTTATTTCTTTGATAACTTCCAATCTACTACTGTTCCCAGAGAAATTTCTATTTATGATGTGAAAGGAAAAAAAGTACAAACGTTGAAACAATCTGAAAACCCTCTGAAAGACTATAAGCTCGGGCAACTCACCCTTTTTAAATTAAAATCCGATTCGGCTGACGACTTGTATTGCCGAATGTTTAAACCTGTTGATTTTGATTCCACAAAAAAATATCCTGTAATTGTTTATTTATATAATGGTCCGGGAGTGCAATTAATCAACAATACCTGGAATGGGGGAGGGGACATGTGGCTGCAATACATGGCAGAACATGGGTATGTGGTATTTACGATAGATGGAAGAGGAAGTGCCAATCGCGGACTTGCCTTTGAACAGACTACTTTTAGGCAATTGGGAACTGTGGAAATGAAAGACCAGATGGTGGGAGTGGATTATTTAAAAAGTTTAAAATATGTAGATTCAAAGCGAATGGGCTTGATGGGTTGGAGTTTTGGAGGATTTATGACCACGAGCATCATGACTCGTTATCCCGATGTTTTCAAGGTTGCCGTTGCAGGTGGTCCCGTGATTGACTGGAGCTATTACGAAGTAATGTACACCGAGCGATACATGGACACCCCGCAAACCAATCCTGATGGATATAAGGACGCAAACGTGATGAACCACATTGATAACCTGAAAGGAAAATTATTGGTCATTCACGGTGCGCAGGACAATGTAGTGGTTTGGCAAAACTCTATGATGTTCCTAAAAGCCTGTGTGGACAAAGGCAAATCGGTTGATTATTTTGTGTATCCCGGACATGAACACAATGTAATGGGTAAAGACAGGGTTCATCTCTTCAATAAAATTACAGATTACTTCGCGCAGAATTTATAGGTAACTCTCCTGTTACTTATTTTCTTCGAACACCAAATATTTTCAGCAAAATATAAGTTGATGTTTCGGTGAATGCATAGTTTTTAGATGGTAATTCTTTTATCAATCAACTGCTGGAGGTCCTCAAAAGAAAGCCCATCTTCAAAAAAAATGTACAACTTTCTGTTTACAGGATCAGCAAACTGGTTTAGTTATACCGATGGTTAAGTTTGATTGGAAAAAATCTACAAACGCTGCCAACACCCAATTAGGTCGTTATGTTAGCGGAAAGAAGATATATTTCCAAACCGAATTAAGTGTTGTGTTGCATGACATAAGTCAGACGATTGACATCAGGATTAAATAACCGAAAACAACCCGAAGAGGACGTAATTGTTACATTTTGGTCTGTAATTGTTACATTATGGTCAGTGATTGTTACATTATGGCCTATTATTTTTTTGATATGGCCGGACAGATTGGTACAAAATTTCAATTTATCGAGAGCACGCCAAATAAAAAAAACTCCTCTGTATTACCAGAGGAGTTTTTGAGGTCCCGTGCGTCCTGTTTTTGAGTACTTTGGGGTGATTCAAAATTCGCCATTTACTCAATGTTTACAATCATCTCAGCAGTTATACAATTTTTTGGTAAAATCCGAAAATCACCCAGAAATTTTCCGATTTTGCCACACGTTTTGCCACACTTTTTTTGGACAAATCTACCTCTGTTTTTCTTACTTTCTGTCCAGTCGATACAAACGTATAATAAATATCAATACAAAAAACTATGCACGTAAATTTTTTTTTAAGAGACATCAGCAAAGAAGGAGCTTATTCCAAAAAATCAAAAGAACATTTGGTACATGCTTACTTCACTTATCATGGGCAACGTATACGTTTGTCAACTAAGTTAAGAGTAAATAAAAACGATTGGAATGAAAAGAGAGAGGAGTTTCGAGGCTTCGGGGATGATGTAGCAATGAAAAATGCTACACTAAAAAAAATTCGGCAAAAAGCGGATGGAGTTTATAATACCCTTATGTCTAAAGGAATTCCATTAACAGCTAACAATGTGAAAAAAGAAATTCTAAAAGAAATTTTTCCTGAAAAATATGTCAAAGCAGAAAAGGTTTACAATTTATTTAATTTTTTAGAATGGTATATTAAAGAAAATTCGAATAACGTAAAGCTTGGGACAATGAAGGCTTATATGCAGTTAATACCATTGCTTAAAGACATTTCAAAAAAAGAAGGAGACTTGTTTTTAGAATTTGAACAAGTAACTAATCCTTGGGAGTCTGCCTTTAAAACATTTCTTATTAATAAAGGTCATGGAAAGAACACAATCGGAAGGCATATAAAAAACATTAAATCTCTAATGACATTAGCATACAAGAAAAAATTGCACACTAATACCGAGTACAGAGAATTTAAAAAGACATCGGAAGAAACAAAAGCAATTTATTTAACCGAAGAAGAAATTCTTTCAATTTATAACACTGACTTGCCTTCTCACTTAGTAGAGGCAAGAGACGTTTTTGTTTTCTCCTGTTTAACTGGACTCCGATTCAGTGATACTATAGCTTTGCGAAAGTATAATTGGAAAGGAGATTTTCTTGAAATCACAACAATAAAAACGGAAGACGCACTAAAAATACCACTTCGAAAAACAGCTAAAATTATTTTAGAAAAGTATAAAGGACAAATACCTTATTTTTATAATCAAAAATATAATCGTCAGATAAAAGAAATTTGCTCAAAGGTTGATTCTCTCAAAGTTGATGAAACATATACTATTACAAAAGGCTCTAAAAGAAAGGAAATTGTAATTAAGAAATATAAATTGGTACAAAGCCATACAGCCAGGAGAAGCTTCGCAACAAACGAATATAAAAGAGGAACAAAAACTGCAATTATAATGGCAGTAACTGGTCATAAATCTGAACGTGACTTTTGGACATATATTCGTTTGAAGCAAACAGAAAAGGCAGAAGATTTATTCGAAGACTTTCAAAAAAGAGATTTTTAGTAACGCAAGCTATCTAATAAATTTAGGTTTTTCTGCTTTGTAATTTCTTAATGATTGTACAAACTGCTCCACATGATAAACTTTATATTTACCTTGTTGGATAGAATGAAAATAGTTTTGTTTTTTACACTTGTGGAATTTATTCCGACTAATTTTATATTCATCCAATAAATCTTCCATGTGCATGTATTCCTTATTCACGTTCAACTCTGGCATTAATGCAAGTTCACGCCTTATAACATCCTTTACAACTTCTTTTAATTCTTCCAAAAAGTCATCTTTTATTTCTTTCTTCAATTCGTCTTTTAAAATGTCTAATACGGTTTTCCAAGAATTCATTTGTCTTAATTAATTTAGTTTTTATTTATTTACTTCCCTTTACTAACAGTAATTAGTTTAGTTCAAACCAATCAGGGCATGAAAGATTCTCTACTTTAAGGAAGTGGGTTTCGCTCAACTCCAAACAAATATTTATGAGCTCTTCATCCCCCTTACATGCACAGGCAATTACCTCTTCTTCTTGTATAGTAGGAATACATACAATAAAATAGTCATAGCCAATTCTCCGTACTTTTTCTTTAAACGATTCAAAATTTAATTCTTCCTCTCCAACTATTATTGTTTTAAAATTCTTTTTCATACTTTTTTGAGATTTAATATTTAATTTTTTATTATTGGCATTGCTCTATAAATTTTACCATTTAACTCACACCCACCCTTAGCATAGCTTGGGTTTCCCTTTACCATTGTAGGGTCTTTAGGATTTGGATTAAATTGTTTTTTGCCCCATTGTTTAAAAAAGAATTTCACTTTTTGTTTTACACATTGTCTTTGTAGGTCTTCAACCCATTCCTTTTTTAATTGTCTCGCTCCATGCCCAGATTCTCCACCCGTAATTACCCAGTCAATCCCTTTAAAATTTAAGTTTGAAAGTGGACCCAAAAGAGGCTCCAGCGAAAGGAATTTTATTTTCGCTCCCGATTTTTTTAAATACTTCAAACGCTCCACAACCCTTTCATCTTCTATAGACACGCCCATCCAAATATTATTTGTCCACGTCAATTCTGAACTTATTTCCGCCAACTTCTTTGCTCTTTTGGTTAATATCTGGTAGGTGTGTTGGGGAGTGGCGTTCATTGTTAGAAACACCTGCTTGATAAACTCCAATGGAACATCTTCATGAAACAAATCGCTCTTCGAATTAACAAAAACCACCTTCGGCATCTTCCATCTAAATGGTCTTAATAACTCTTCTTGATGAATTGAGAGTTTAAAGCCATTTTTATACTTCTCTTGTCCCATAAATTTACATCTAAGAGACATTACTAAGGCATAACAAAATTTACAGCCAGCTGAATTTTTTGTACAACCTGTTGTTGGATTCCAGGTAAAACCTGTCCACTCGATACTTGATTTACTCATAATTTTATTTTATTTTTATTAATTATTGGACTACTCTTTTTCGTCCTTTCAATTAGTTATACGTAAGTGGGTGTTGGACATAACCATAAAATAAAAGCATTAGTTTTGTCCAAGGGATTAAAGGGACTATTGCCAAATAAAAAAGGTGAAACCATTACTGTTTCACCTTTAACTAAAGAGAGAGGAGAGAGACTATTTAGTTCTTCGATTTATAAGTTGTTTAACTCGGTCAGCGTTTACTTGAGTTAATTGTGATTTATCAAACCTTGCTCTGTTTTTCATTTCTCGTCTTTCATCTGAAAATATATTTAGCAACATAAAAATATCTCCAATTGTTCCGTGCCTATTATTAGGGATTTTCATTCCCATCTCAATCAACAGGTCATTCAGACTGTTAGCATATTCACGTAAAATCATACTCTCCTTTACAGAACTCTTTTTATAAGTTTTTAAGAATATTTCACAATCATTTTTTACATCACTTAAAAATTTTATAGAATTTATATTTGAATTTAAAGGAAAGTGCTTTCCAAAAAAACTTTCAAATATCAAAAACAGTTCTGTAGAAAACGCGGTTGATTTGGAATTAGTCCCGACTCCAGTTTGAATAATATTTTTTTTTATTTCTAAAAGATTATAATTCGGTTGCCTAATTTCTTCAATCAAATTAATTGATTTGATTAATTGTTTTGCATACTCTTTTTTATTTTCAAAATCACCTTCTGATTCATACTCTTGCATATAAAGGTAGCTCTTGTTAAATTTATCAATTCTAAGTACTGCGTGGCATAGATTAGCTAAAGTCTTTTCGTCAAAATTTCCATCCGAGTCAGATATTAGGCCAGCGATTGAATAATAAAAATCTTTTTTTATTTCTTGCTTAAAATCATTATCGTCATTAATTGAATTCACAGTGTCATAAGATTCTATTTCTTGTGTTTCGCTTGTAGAATTGCCTTTTGCTAATTTTTCATACATTAGAAACAGGTCATACAATTCAAAATCAAGATATGAGTTATCATAAATACCTATTTCTGGGTAATTAATGTATTTATCTATCAAACTTCTGTCCGATACAATTTCTATTAATTCGTCTCCCAAATTATATGATGACATTGTTTAACAATGAAGTTGTCAAAAGTTGATTTTTAATAACTCCCAAGGGTATCTATTAATTGTAAAACAATAATATTTACCATTGGGAGAAAAAAGAAACAATGATACGAAAATCGCTTGTACTACTTGATAATCCTTTACTTTAGC
>JANYDQ010000297.1 GCA_025363555.1 Bacteroidota bacterium
CAATTCGCCCATACGTTCACCGTCCCAAACCGTTGGGGCAATTGTTCGTGGATATAAATCATCGGTAACAAAACAAATAAATTTATTGAATATAACGGGCGAATTCAATTCGCCCCAACCAAATAATATCACGGGAATTATAACGGGCGAATTCAATTCGCCCCAACCAAATAATATCACGGGAATTAAAGAGGGCGAATACAATTCGCCCCAACCAAATAATATCACGGGAATTAAAACGGGCGAATTCAATTCGCCCGAACGCCAATCAATTTGGCAACGCAATTACCACGAACATATAATACGTAACGAACAATCGTATCAAAACATTTCAGAATACATCATCAATAATCCGAAAAATTGGAAGAAAGATAAATTTAATAACCAATGAAAGAAGCAGACACAAGAGGTGACCTTATTGACCCCAAGTTAAGAGCTTGCGGTTGGGGTGTTTTAGAAGGTTCTAAAATCAATCGTGAAGTAATTATTACAGAAGGTAAAATACAAGTAGGAGGAGTAAGAGCAAAAAAATTAATTGCTGATTATGTGTTATCTTACAAAGGAATTAAACTTGCTGTGGTAGAAGCCAAACGAATGGGCTTTGGGGTGGGCGAAGGTGTAGCACAAGCAAAAATATATGCTGATAAGTTAAGATTAGAAACAACTTATTCAACCAACGGAAAAGAAATCTATTACATTAATATGAAAACAGGTGAAGAAAGTTTGGTAGAAAACTTTCATTCACCCGAAGAACTTTGGAATAAAATATATTCAACGCAAAACGATTGGAGAGAAAAATTTTCTTCCATTCCGTTTGAAGATGTTGGAGGAACTAAAGGCGCAAGATTTTACCAGGAAATTGCAGTAAAAAACACATTAGAAGCAATTGCAAATAACCAACAAAAAATATTACTCACTTTAGCAACAGGCACAGGCAAAACATTTATTGCCTTTCAAATTGTTTGGAAATTATTTCAAACACGTTGGAATTTACATCGTGACGGAAGCCGCAGACCAAGAGTTTTATTTTTAGCAGATAGAAACATTTTAGCAAACCAGGCATTCAATGCGTTTTCGGCATTTCCCGAAGATGCCTTGGTGAGAATAAAACCAAGCGAAATAAAAAAGGACGGACGAGTACCAACCAACGGAAGTATTTTCTTTACCATCTTTCAAACCTTTATGTCACGTAGTTCTGAAAGGGCGAAATCCGATAGCGAGGCGGAAACTTCCCTCGCAAAAGCAGCAGAACCAGCAACCGAATATAAAACCGAACAATTTAATTTTGGTCAATACCCTAAAGATTATTTTGATTTCATTATTATTGACGAGTGCCACCGTGGCGGAGCAAATGACGAAAGTAATTGGAGAGGAATATTAGATTATTTCTCTCCTGCTGTTCAGTTGGGCTTAACAGCTACACCCAAGCGCAAAGACAATGTAGATACTTATAAATATTTTGGCGAACCTGTTTTTATCTATTCACTCAAAGAGGGTATTAATGATGGATTTCTAACACCATTCAAAATAAAACGTATCAAAACAACGCTTGACGATTATATTTATACCTCTGATGATACAGTAGTGGAAGGCGAAATAGAAGAGGGGAAATTGTATGAAGAAAAAGATTTTAATAAAACAATTGAAATAAAAGCAAGAGAAGCAAAGCGGGTAAATATTTATTTGGATGACGCAAACCAAAAAGAAAAGGCAATTGTTTTTTGCGCCAACCAGCAACACGCAGCATTAATAAGAGATTTAATTAATCAAAACAAACGTACGGGCGAATTACATTCGCCCCAAATATCCGACCCGTTTTATTGTGTTCGTGTTACTGCCAACGATGGAGAAAATGGAGAACAATTTTTAAGAGATTTTCAAGACAACGAAAAAACAATTCCTACAATTTTAACTACCTCTCAAAAACTTTCAACAGGTGTAGATGCCCGTAATATTCGCAACATAGTCTTATTGCGGCCTGTAAATTCAATAATAGAGTTTAAACAAATTGTTGGTAGAGGAACACGTTTATTTGATGGCAAAAATTTCTTTACTATTTATGATTTTGTAAATGCCTACCATCATTTTGCCGACCCTGAATGGGATGGCGAACCAATGGAAGAAGAACCTTGCAAAGTATGCGGAGAAAATCCTTGTGTATGCGAAAAACAACCAAAGCCGCCTTGCAAAGTTTGTGGACAAAACCCTTGCATTTGCGAAAAAGAACAGCCCAAACCTTGCGAAGTTTGCGGACAAAGACCTTGTATTTGTAAAAAGAAAGTAAAAGTAAAATTGAAAGATGGAAAAGAAAGAGAAATACAATCTATGATTTCTACTTCATTTTGTAGTGCAGACGGTACAATTATTTCAGCAGAAGAATTTTTAAATAATTTGTTTGGCGAATTACCAAACCTTTTTAAAAGCGAAGAAGAATTGCGAACCCTTTGGAGCAACCCATTAACAAGAAAAACACTTTTAGAAAAATTAGCAGATGCAGGTTTCGGAAAAGATGAATTAGCAACTCTTCAGGAATTAATCAACGCAGAAAAAAGCGATTTGTTTGATGTGTTGGAGTATGTTTTTAACAGCGACATCAAGCCAATGACAAGAGAAGCAAGAGTTGAAGCAGCACAGGCAACAATTTTTGTATTGCTGAATGAAAAACAAAAAGAGTTCATTCAATTTGTATTAAGTAAATATATTGAAACAGGCGTAGAAGAATTAGACCAAGATAAATTACCTGTCCTACTTACAAATAAATATCAATCGTTAGAAGATGCAAAAGATAATTTAGGAGATGTTGCAAATATCAGTAAACTATTTATAGAATTTCAACAGCATTTATATAAAAAGAAAGTAGCATAAAATATTAAATTTTCAGGGTAAAGTATTTAAAATTAAAACCTAAAATAATTTCAAAATGAACCCCGCAGGCGCAGGCGTGTTTCGCCTGTGCCGATTATTTGGTGGCGTCTCGCCACCTTACATGCTTCACAAAACCATGCCTTATCCTCTTTTCCCAAACAAAAACCGGGTACCCCCCGAACCTCCTAAATTTATTGCCATCTAGCCACCTTAAGTACTTCACAAAGCAGTGCCTCATCTCCTTTTTCAACGAAACCCTGGGTCAGATTCCAGTAAAACAGCCCAAGAAAACCGTTGGACCTTTTAAGAAAACCACCTGAACTTCCAAGAAAACCGTTGGAACTTTTAAGAAAACCACCCGAACTTCCGAGAAAATCGTTGGAACTTCTGAGAAAACCACCCGAACTTCCGAGAAAATCGTTGGAACTTCCGCTCGTCCTCGTTTCCCCGCTCGTCCTCGTTTGTAACGAGGACGGACGAGAACAGCGTTTGCAACGCGAATCTACAACTTCACCAATTCATAATCATTAATCTTTCTCAAATCCTGTGTAGTTTGCCCCCTGGCGGTAGTTTCGAAAACAGTAATAAACTTAGCCCCGTAAATTAATTCTTCGTGGGTAAACGAATGGCGGGCATTTACGGTTTGCGAAAAAGTGTCGTCAAAGCCAATTAATGAAATCAGGAATTCAACATCCGCTTCTTTTAACGCCTCTGCATTCATTCCCCATAGCGGACTATCCTCATTGATGGGATGATTGATGGTCCAGGTCATCGGAAAGAAAATAATATTTTTTATCTCCAGTTCAAGGGGTCTGAATCGCCTTACTTTAATACCATTTTCAATTTCAAATAAAGCCACCGTTACCCTACAGGTAATATCGGTAATTTGAGAATTTCGTATTTTGTTGGCAAGGCGGAATTGAAAGGCAGTTGCTTCTTTGAAAGGAGCAATGATGGCATTTTTGCTGAACAGCATTCGGGCAACAGGTCGGGAAAAGCGTCCGTAAAGCAAACCGGTAGCCAATGCAAAACCTAACAATCCCACCAAAGATTCGATGGCAGCTATACCGCTGGCTAAATTATTGCCGGGGCTTATCCGCCCAAAACCGACTGTGCTAAAGGTTTGTGTGCTGAAAAAAAACGCTTCCAGGAATTTATCACCTTCCGTGGTGGCTTCCCAGCCTTTCAACCCATTCATGCCCGAAAAGTAATAAAGACAGGCAAATAGGAGATTGATAATAACAAAGTAAGTGAACACAATGAGGTTAAACTTTCTCCAGGGCATCGTTATCAACGAATGATATACACTGGTGGAACCCCACCTGGACTGCTCCACCCGGTTAATATTAAAAGAGCCATCCTTATTAATCAACCTCGATTTTTGCCCGGTTGTTTTGCTGCCAAAACCCAATTCGTTTTCTTCTTTCTTTTTCATGGTATATTAAATATACAGAGCCACAAAGTTAGAATTAATTGATAATTTTGCCGGCATTCTTTTTACAAGAAACAGGATTGAATTTAGATATTAGAATTTATTATTTTCCAAATGGATTACATAGGCAAACGAATAAGTATAAAACGGCAGGAAAACGAATTGAGCATTGTTATTATTTCGCTGAAAGAAAAAACAAAAAATATTTTATTAACCATTTATCTTTTTCTTTGGAGCATCAGTGGTATCATTGTTTTTTCGCAATACCTTGTTACCCCTGATGCCAATACAAAACTGGCAATGCTGGTTTGGATGGCTTTCTGGGCATATTTTGAATATAAAATATTTAAAGCCTACATGTGGCGAAAATTTGGAGTAGAAAAAATAAAATTAAGGGACGGAAAGTTATTATACAAAAGAGACCGGGCAGGGAAAGGAAAAATAAAAACATTTGAATCCGACTTTATAAAAGAGTTGCGATATGTGGAACCCAAAGAAAATTCTTTTTTCGAAAACCTTAATAATTCCTATTGGGTAATAGCGGGCGAGAGGCTTGCATTCGATTATTACGGCAGAGAAATAAAATTTGGAATTCAGTTGGATGAAGCCGATGCAAAAGCATTATTGAAATTAATAAGCAGAGAAATCCTAAATTCTAAATCCTAAATTCTAACTTTAGATTAGGATTATGTTTTTACTTTTAGAATTTAGATATTAGAATTTAGAATTTTACATTTATGAAAGTACATTTAATAGCCATTGGTGGCAGTGCTATGCACAATATGGCAATTGCCATGCACAAAAAAGGTTTTGTTGTTACCGGTTCGGATGATGAAATCCTGGAACCATCTAAAAGCAGGTTGGCAAAATATAATTTACTCCCTGGAAAAATTGGCTGGAATGAAAATGCCATTCACAAAGGATTAGATGCAGTAATATTAGGAATGCACGCCCGTGCAGATAACCCGGAATTATTAAAAGCACAGGAATTGGGCTTAAAAATATATTCGTACCCAGAATATATTTACGAACAAACAAAAGATAAAATAAGAGTGGTGGTGGGTGGTAGTCATGGTAAAACAACTATTACCGCCATGATACTTCATGTGTTGAATTACCATAAAATAGATTGCGATTATTTAGTAGGCGCGCAGTTAGAGGGTTTCGACACCATGGTGAAATTAACCAAAGAAGCAAGAATTGCAGTTATTGAAGGAGATGAATATTTATCTTCACCAATTGACAGAAGACCCAAGTTTCATTTATACAAGCCCACCATTGCTATTTTGAGTGGCATAGCATGGGACCATATAAATGTATTCCCTACATTTGAAAATTATGTGGAACAGTTTAAAATATTTATTAATTTGATAGAGCAGGGGGGAAGCCTTATATATTGTGAGCTTGACAAAGAAGTAAAAAAAGTTTGTGAAGCTGCGAGAGAGGATATTAAAAAATTTCCGTATGCTATACCTGCACATAAAATTGAAAATGGAATTACAATTTTAATCAATTTTCAATCAAACATCCGCAATCAAAAATTGTCAGTTTTCGGTAACCATAACTTAATGAACCTGGAAGGAGCCAGATTAGCTTGTAACCAAATTAATGTAACAGATGAAATGTTTCTGAACGCCATTGAAAGTTTTACAGGAGCTTCAAAACGCCTGGAATTAATAAAGCAGAACGGAAGAACAGCAGTCTATAAAGATTTTGCACATTCTCCTTCCAAATTAAAAGCAACCACTCAAGCAGTAAAAAATCAATTTCCAAATCGCAAATTAATTGCCTGTATGGAATTGCATACATTCAGTAGTTTGAATGAAGATTTCTTAAAAGAATACGAAGGTTCTATGGAACTGGCTGATGAAGCAATAGTGTATTTTAACCCTCACACCATTGAACATAAAAAACTGAAAGTAATTACTGAAGCACAGGTAATGAAAGCATTTGGTGGCAATAACATTAAAGTTTATACAAATGCAAAAGTATTGTTAGAGGATGTATTGAAAATGAATTTCGAAAACAAAAACTTATTGATGATGAGTTCTGGTAACTTTGACGGGATTGATTTTAAAGAGTTAGGCGAGAAAGTGGTGAAGTAAAATTAATTTTCACTAAAAGGGATAACAGGATTTTTTCTGCGAAAGATGGCAGCAGAAAGTAAAGATAAAATTACCCCCATTATTACGGTTGACATAAACATTCTAAAAGAACCAAAATAATCTTTCAGCACTGCGAGGCTTTTTCCAATATCTTCATCTTTCACTTTCCCTTCTTTCATGGTGTTTCGTGCATCGTTCAAAAAATGTTCGACAGCATCCACGGCAATAAATTTATAATACAGAAAATTAAATACTCCTAAAAACAAAGCAAGTACTAGTGTATAGAGGAACCCGGTTTTCAATCCTTCTTTAAAATGAATGTATCCGCCAAGTTTTTTACGTTCGTAATAAACAGAAATAAAAATACCCAGAAGCAAAAGTAATAAGGTAACATAATAACGATATTGGTCAACAGCTATATTATAATAACCATTTATCACTGTTTTCGAAAAGATATACCAGGCAATACAATTAAGTATTCCCGCAACTATTCCCAATTTAACGTTTAATGAAAGTTTCATATTAGCGGCTGTCCTTTTTTCTATTATTGACTAATAAACGAACTATCCGTTCATCGAAATTAAAAACTCCTCGTTGGTTTGAGTGTTCTTCATTCGGTCTCTCATAAATTCCATTGCTTCCACCGGGTTCATATCCGACAAATGTTTACGAAGAATCCACACACGTTGTTGTGTTTCTTTATCCACCAATAAATCATCTCTTCGTGTACTTGAAGCAACAATATCAATGGCAGGGTAAACGCGTTTGTTAGCCAGTTTACGGTCAAGTTGAATTTCCGAATTGCCTGTTCCTTTAAATTCTTCAAAGATAACTTCATCCATTTTCGAACCTGTATCTGTTAATGCGGTAGCAATGATAGTAAGCGAACCACCATTTTCTATTTTACGGGCAGCACCAAAAAAACGTTTTGGTTTGTGAAGTGCATTTGCATCCACACCACCACTTAATACTTTTCCTGATGCGGGTTGAACGGTATTGTATGCACGAGCCAAACGGGTAATGGAATCTAATAAAATACAAACATCATGTCCGCATTCCACCATTCGTTTTGCTTTTTCCAAAACAATATTTGCAATTCTTACATGGCGGTCTGCCGGCTCATCAAAGGTGGAAGCAATAACTTCTGCTTTCACACTGCGAGCCATATCTGTTACCTCTTCCGGACGTTCGTCAATTAACAAAATAATTAAATACGTTTCAGGATGATTTGCAGCAATTGCATTTGCAATATCTTTTAGTAAAACAGTTTTACCTGTTTTTGGTTGAGCAACGATTAACGCACGTTGTCCTTTACCAATTGGTGTAATCAAATCAAACACACGAGAAGATAAATTCTGCTGAGGGTGACCGGTTAACTTAAATTTCTCATAAGGAAAAAGTGGAGTTAAATAATCAAATGGGACCCTGTCTCTCACAAAAGCAGGCTCACGACCATTTATTTTTTCTACCTTAATTAAGGGAAAATATTTTTCACCTTCTTTTGGCGGACGAATAGTGCCGCGAACTAAATCACCTGTTTTTAATCCGAATAATTTTATTTGCGATTGAGAAACATAAATATCATCAGGTGAATTCAGATAGTTATAATCAGCAGAACGTAGAAATCCATAACCATCAGGCATCGACTCCAAAACACCTTCACTCGAAATAATACCATCAAAATTAAACTGTTCTGTGGGTCGTGTGTTACTGTACCTGTTGCGGCTTTCTCTTCTTTCGTTACCACGGTTATCGTTTTCGATATGACTTTCGTTTTCCTGCGAAGATTCGTTTTCATGAGAGGAAGATTCGTTTCCGTGAGAAGCAGGATTATTTGAAGTTTCAGTATGCTGAACAGTTACTTCAGGTATTGCCGGCTCACTAACATTTTCCGTTTTTGTTTCTGCTGCCGAAAAATCATTAGTATTAAAAAATGATGGTGTTTCACTTTCATTGGTTTTAGGTTCGCTATCTGTAGTATCAGTTCTTGGTCTTCTTGGGCGAAGTGTTTTTGGATCATCACTGTGCGGTTTTTCTTCACTTGGCGAAGACGGATTAATTGCCTGGTGGTCCAGGATTTTGTAAATCAATTCCTGTTTTTTTAAAATATCCCATTTCGGAATGTCTAAACTTTTAGCAATTTCTTTAAGCTCTCCAACAAGCTTGTTGTTTAATTCAATAATGTCGTACATAAGTATGTTGTTAGGTTAATAAATCAATTCGGATGAATGATAATTTAAGAAGGAAAATAAAAAATTAATTTTTTGGTGTTTCTAAAATAAGATAGTAATTGTTGATTGTGTTTTGTTATGCGAATATATAACTGCGGAAACGCACTGCAATAATACGAAGAATTTTTAACGTACAAGTATTTTAATGTTTTTATTTTATGCTCTTTCACCCAGTTCTATCACTTCCAAATCCTTTATTTTATCAGCATCAATGGTAAAACGAACTAGTGTTTTTACTTTATGAAAACCATGAATTCCTGCCGCACCCGGATTAATATGAAGCAAATTATATTTTTCATCAAACATCACTTTTAAAATATGAGAATGCCCGCAAATAAACAAATGAGGGGATTTCTGCTGTATTAAAGCCAGCGCCTCCGGATAATAATTATTGGGGTAACCGCCAATGTGAGTCATCAATACATCCACTTTTTCACACATCCACCTTTCATTTTTAACATACTCCTTTCTCACATCCTGTCCGTCAATATTGCCATACACAGCCACCACAGGTTTTATCTTTTTTAGTTCTTCCATAATTCCAATTGTGCCAATATCACCTGCATGCCATATCTGGTCGCAGGTTTCAAAGTATTTAAATATCTTAGGATCTAAATAATTATGAGTATCGGAAAGTAAAGCTATCCTTTGCATCAGTATGGATTGGTTACACAGAAGATTCCATGGAACTAAACAGGGGATAAACTTTTACCGGGAACCCAGCCCACATTCCCGTTTGCTATTTTTATTTCCGTCCAGTTTCCGTCATCTTCGGTAATTCTAACTTTAGTTCCTTCGTGGAGAATAAATAATTTAGTTCCTTTTTCATTGGGCGAACCATAAACAGTGACTGTTGATGAGGTAATAATAGCTTCATTGCTGGTTTTGGTAAGTTCGAATTTATGCCTTGCTATAAAAAATACGATGATGGAAGAAACAATCAGAATGCTACCCCCGAAAAATCCAACCTGTTTCAATCCCCGTCTCGATGTGAAAATATAAACAGCAAATAACAATAAGGAAAAGACAAGTAAAACTATACATAACTCCGACCAGTTCTTTTCGCTCATCATATCCACAATACCGTTTTTCCAGGTAGTTAAAAATAATTGCGGTGCCGCTTCTATTTTATCTTCCGTTTTTTGGTTGGCTAATTTCAAATTCACTGTAATATCATCGTCTTCTGGAGAAAGTTTTTTGGCTCTTTCATAATTCAAAATTGCATACCCTATGTTATTTGCCTTGTAATAGGCATTTCCTAAATTAAAATAAAGTTCAGGAGAGACTTCTCCATTGCTGATAATGCTTTGATACAGTTTTATTGCCTTTTCGTAATTTCCTTTCAAATAAGCAGCATTCGCACTATCCAGGGTTACATTGTTTTCTGTTGCCATACACGACAATGAAAACAAAAACAGAAATACTATAAAAAACTTATTTAATTTCATGCTCTATTTTAGTAATTAATTGGACAGTGTTATCGTAAATGCTTTTTAAATCTCCTGAAACAGCAGCAGGAGCATAATGTGCAAACTCGCAATTATCAAGAGTAGTCATTAATTGCTGAATAGTTTCTTCCTTTACACTTTTTGTTCTTAACGAATCGGTAATTGTTTCTTTATTCAAATTGGCTGTAGGTATATTTAATTTGTTGCTTATATACCCATATAGCGCCTTAAATATCTCCACGTAAAACAATTCTTTATTATTCGATTTTAAATGTTTCTCTGCAAGCAACAATTGTTTCTTTGCCATCTTTGTAGCTTTCCTGCTTTTTACAGCAACAGCATCCATGTTTTGTTCAATTCGTTTTCTTCGTATAACAATAAAGAAAATAAAAATAATAAACGGACATATCAAACCCAAATAAAACAAGCCGGAACCAAAGAAATAATTTTCTTTTGGCTGAAGATGAATATTATTTGTTTTAATGTACCGAATGTCATTACCCAATACTTTCACATCTTCTTTACTGCGTGGATTGAATACATTTGCACCGCCATCGCTGTCTTTTCCTTTATCTACATGAATTTTAAATTCAGGCGAAGGAAGCGTTATGTATTGTTTTTTCTCCGGGTCAAAATAACTGAAACTAATCGGGTCAATTTTATAATCTCCTTCATGACGCGGAATAACCAAATAATCAAATGTTTTACTGCCGCTAACTCCGCTTGCCCCCGCAACAATATTCTCTTTTGTTTTTGCATCATACGTTTCAAAATCTTCCGGGAAAGTAACTTTCAGGGGGTCCACTAATTTAATATTTCCTTTACCGTTTATAGTAATGGTTAAGTTAATTGCATCATTTGCTTTCACCTTATCTTTATTTACTTCTGCTTTAAAAGAAAAGTCCCCCACAGCACCTGCAAACGAAGCTGGCTTGTTTGCTTCCGGCAAGGGGGTAACATCAATGGTAATCGGTTTGCTTTTTACCGAATAAGTTGCATCTTCATATCCTCCGCCAAAAAACTGGTCAAAAACATCTCGAGGTTTTCTGTTCGATTGTTTACGAACCACTACTTCCACTTTCATTGGTTCTATTTGCAGTTTACCGCTTCTCTGTGGAAACAAATAAGATTTTTTCAATTCTGCAACATTATAAACAACGCCATCCACATTTTCACTCGCCACTTGTATTTGCTGGTTGTTAGCAGGAACATCCTGCGCCCAGAAACCGGTATAATCAGGAAACTTAATATCCTGGAATCCTCTTAACTGATAACGAGTATATACTTTATGAGTAACCGTTATTTGTTCGCCCTGGTAAACCTTAGTTTTGTTTACAGTAGTTTTTACGAATAAATTATCTCCTATATCTTCGTTTGCAGGTGCAGTAGGATTTTGTTGTGCGTTCTGATTTCCCTGTGGCGTATTTGTTGCACCGCCTTTTACCACTTCAATAAGTAATGAATTAGACTGTACACTCGCTCCGTTAACAATCACGCTAGCAGGCGAAATGGTATATTTCCCTTCTTTTTTAGCAGCTATAATATAAGATAAGGTAACGGATTGGCTCATTGCTCCGTTTACAAACGACATAGAAGTGCTTTGGTTGGGTCCGGAATACACATCAAATTCGTTTAATGCTGGCATTTTAAAATTTGCACCATTTGCATTTATTGAAAAAGTAAGTTGAAATGTTTCGCCAACAGCCACTTTCGTTTTACTTGCCGATGCAGTAAACTTTTGTGCTAATGCTGTATTGACAATCGCAACAAATAAAAGTACTATGTAACCTATTTTTCTCACTTAAAATTTTTTAACTTTTTAACTTCGTTCATTTTACCAATCTTTTTCAACTTTTGCCTTCGTTCCCTTTACTTTCCCTTTCTTCATTTTATCCTGAAGATTTTTCTCATCATTTTGTAAAGCATCTAATATTCGTTTTGCATCCTCCTTCGAAATTTGCTGTTGCTCCTTTTTCTCTTTGTCTTTGTTGTCTTTGTCCTTATCCTGTTTGTCTTTATTATCTTTTTTATCTTTATCTTTTTTATCTTTATCTCCTTTATCTTTCTGGTCTTTTTTCTTGTCGTCCTTTTTGTCTTTGTTATCTTTTTTATCCTTGTCCTGTTTTTGCTGTTGTTGCTGTTGTTTCAACATCTGCTGTGCATACGAATAATTATAGCGAGTATCCTCATCATCGGGATTGTTTTTCAACGAGTTTTTATAAGCTTCTAATGCATCCTGGTATTTTTTTGATTTCAAAAGCGAATTCCCTAAGTTGTGATACGCTTTTGAAAGTGTATCTTTTGAAGTAGCTTTATGCGTTATGGATTGAAATTGTTCAGCGGCTTCTTCAAATTTATTTTGTTTGTAATATGCATCACCCAGGTTAAATGCGCCTTTATAAGAATCTTTATTTTTGTTTAACGCTTTACTATAATTCTTTTCCGCGTCACTGTATTTTTTATTCTCATAATCTTTATTTCCTTCCTTAATATATTTTTTCTCCTGTTGTGCATGCATTGTGGAAAACGAAAACAGAAAAAAAAGAAGGAACAGAATGCTGTTCTTTCGCTGCCAATTGCCAATTGCCAATTGTCTATTTTCCTTCATTCCCGAATAAATTTAAACGTTGATACAATTTACTTTTTCGTTCCGATAAAAATGTTTCAATTAGTAATAGCAATAATGCGGCAGAAATAAACCATTGAAAGCGGTCTTCATAATCACTGTACATTTTACTGTCAAATTGCTTTTTCTCTAATTTATTTATTGCATCCAGCACATTGTTTAACCCTGCGTCAGAGTTGGAGGCACGTACATAAATTCCGCTTCCTGCCGAAGCTATTTCCTGCAGTGTTTGTTCATTTAACTTGGTAACTATTGTATTCCCTTCTTTATCCTTTCTGAATCCTTCCCGAACGGTTCCTTTATAAACAGGGATGGGAGCCCCTTCTGCCGAACCCATACCAATCGTATGAATTGCAATCCCTTTTTCTGCTGCTGCTTCAGCCGATTTCACAGCTGCTTCTTCATGATCTTCTCCATCAGTAATAATTACAATTGCTTTGTTTTTTCCTTCATCCTTACCGAACGATTCAACTGCTAAATCAATAGCTGCGCCAATATCTGTTCCCTGCACCGGAATTAAATCTGTGTTAATACTTTCTAAAAATAATTTCGCTGCCGAATAATCTGTGGTAATGGGCAGTTGAACATAGGCTTGTCCTGCAAAAACTATGATGCCTATGCGGTCTCCTTCCAGTTTATCAAGTAATTTGGAAATCGCCTGTTTTGCTTTATCCAGCCTGTTGGGTTGCAAATCTTCTGCTTTCATACTGTTCGACACATCCAGACAAATCATTAAATCTGCTCCTTTGCGTTTCACTTCTTCCAGCTTAGTGCCCACCTGCGGGTTCACAATTCCTATAATTAAAAATGTAAAGGCAACGATGAACAAAATGAATTTACAGAAACGTTTGGATTTGGAAACATCAGGAAACAAATGCTGAATTACGAAAATGTCACCGAATTTTTTTAACGCTCTTTTTCTCCAAATGTTCACCAATAAATAAATGAGGACAAACAAAGGGACTAATCCCAATGCGTATAGATAATATTTGTTTTCCAGTTGAAACATTTAATTTTTCTGTTTTTTTTACGGAATACTTTTTAGTAATACATTTCTGAATAAAAATTCAACTAACAGCAGTATAGCAGCACCAATAGCAAAGGGTAAAAAATGTTCCGCTTTATTTGTAAAGTTTTTTTCTTCAAAGATTGTCTTTTCCAATCTGTCAATCTCTTTGTAAATGTTTTTTAACTTGTCATTATCAGTAGCGCGAAAATATTTACCACCTGTCATATCTGCAATTTCACCCAACGTTTTTTCATCTATCTGCACATCCACATACCCATACTGGTAACTTCCGTCAGGATACATGGCTATTGGAGCAAGGGCTTTCCCCATTGTACCTACACCCACAGTATATACGCGGACACCAAAGGTTTTTGCTATTTCAGCTGCTGTTAGCGGTGCCACCGCACCCTGGTTGTTAACTCCATCTGTTAACAGTATCACTACTTTACTTTTTGCCTTGCTGTCTTTTACTCTCGATACTGCTGTTGCCAAACCATTGCCTATAGCAGTGCCGTCTGCAACCATTCCTGTATGAATTCCGGAAAATAAATTTTTTATTACTGCATGGTCGGTAGTAAGCGGACATTGAGTAAAACTTTCGCCACTAAATATTACCAAACCTATCCTATCGTTCGGGCGACTGTCAATAAAGTCCTGTGCTACTTCTTTTGCCGCTTCAATCCTGTTGGGTTTAAAATCCTTGGACAACATACTTCCCGAAATATCCAGGCACATTACAATATCAATGCCTTCTGTTTTTACATCTTTATAACTCGAACGAGATTGTGGTCGAGCCAGTACCACTATTAATAACGCAATGGCTATTACTCTTAACACAATGCCAGCATGACGGAAATATTGTTTAGGCGACATTTTTATTCCTTCAAAACCACTTATAGTAGATACTTTTAGCTCCGCAGTATAAGTTTTGTTTTTCCAAATGTACCAGGCAACAATAGCAGGTATAAGCAACAGCAACCAAAGTAATTCTTTGTTGGCAAAAGTTATATCATTGAAAAAATTAAACATCAAATAAAAAATTCTAAACTCTAAATACTAAATTCTAATTGCATTTCCAGCACTCTTCATTACTTACTCCTTACTTCCCACTTTTTCATTCTCTCTCTTTGTCCCGTTCACAAAATCATAGCTGTTTCCAAGACACATTTCATTTTCAGTTGATGTGGGTTGTTCCTTTGCAAACTTCACTAAATCGGATAAAATCAATACCTGCTTTAATTTTGCTTTGCTATCCTCATCAATTGCCACATTGCGAAAGCCAAATAAAATTTCATCCGTGGTTTGTTCCATTGCCTGAATTTTGAAACGGTTTTCAATGTACTCCCGCACAATGTCTGTTAACGAACTGTAATATAATTTCAATTTGCCTTCCTGCCATAGTTTTTCATTCTTCAGCTTTTCTAACTTTTCATAAGCAATAACGTGAGCAGGAATTTGTGGTGTTTCAACCATTATCATGGGAGGTTTCACTTTTCTGAATCTTCTTACCACATAAATAATAATGATGGTGATAAGTATAGCTATGAGTGTTCCCCATACCACATACATATTATCTTTCAGCCAGTCGAGAAAAGAATAAGATTGTGCATAAGGCGGCTTAATATCTTTAATGGCAATTGTAGTATCTACCGACATGCCGCCTACATGAAGTAATAGTGGTTCGGTAAAAATTCCGTTGGTATCACCATTTACCATAAACCGGATGGGGGGAATGGCCCAGTAACCCGAGTCGAAAGAAGTGATGGAAAGTGTTTTGGATTGTATAAAGGTAACCGGATTGTTTTTGTCAGGAATAACTGTATCCAACTTGGATTGGCTTACTACTTCTATTTCTTTGCGAAGTGTATCTGCTATTTCGGGCCATTGAATTTTAATGTGTTTTCCATTGTCGGCTTTATACTGAATGCTTAATATTAATTTTACCTGCTGTCCTATTTTAATAGTGTTGCTGTCCAGGGTGGCGGTAGCTTTTATTTCCTGTGCTGCTGATGAAAATGAAATACAGAGCAATGCACACAACAAAAGTGATGTATGAATTAACTTTATATTTTTCATTTTTAATTTCATTATTTTAGTTTTACTAAAGATTCGTAAATCGCCTTTATTCTTTATCCGTTCCTTACCTTCTCTTAAACAAATTGGTTAATGGCTGGATGTAGGACTCTGCGGTATTGATATTTGCAGTGTCCACGCCCGACTTGTTAAACATCTCTTTTAAACCTGCTTCTCTTTTTTTTGCTGAAGCAGCATAGTGGGTTCTTGCGTTTTTATCAGCAGTGTCCACCCATCTTATGGCGCCTGTTTCCGCGTCCTTAAATTTTACCAAGCCCATATTCGGCAATTCCAATTCCCGGTTATCGAAAATACGAAGGGCAACCAAATCGTGTTTTTTGTTTGCTATTTTCAACGCATCCGAAAAATTATTATCCATAAAATCGGAGATAATAAATGCAATGCTTCGTTTTTTAATTACCCCGGTAAGGTATTTCAACGCCAGTTCTATATTTGTTTTTTTATGTTCCGGTTCAAATTCAATCAAATCGCGGATAATGCGCAACACATGGCTCTTGCCTTTTTTAGGCGGTATAAATTTTTCTATTTTATCGGTAAAAAAGATAATCCCTATTTTATCATTATTTTGAATGGATGAAAAAGCAAGCACAGCGCATAACTCTGTTATCAGTTCGTGTTTCAATTGTTTTTGTGTTCCAAACTCTCCCGAAGCACTCACATCAACCAACAGCATCACTGTCATTTCGCGCTCTTCCTCAAACACTTTTACAAACGGAGTATTAAATCGTGCGGTAACATTCCAGTCTATAGAGCGAATATCATCTCCGGGCTGGTATTCGCGCACCTCGCTAAAGGTCATACCACGTCCTTTAAAAGCACTGTGATACTCTCCCGAAAATATCTGGTTGGAGAGCCCCCGTGTTTTAATCTCAATTTTTCTGACCTTCTTTAATAGCTCACTGGTTTCCATTGTAAGGGGACGAGGGACGAAAAAATGGGACCAGGGACGATGCACTACCTAAAGTATTTTGTAATGTACAATCTGACAAGTATCCAAATTCCAGTTTCATTTTTTTATAAATGTTTTTATTGATATTATTTCTGTTATTCTCCTTCCGTCCATTGTCATTATTTCTTTCCCTCATCCCTTTTCTTTTCTTCAAGTGTTTGTATTGATTTTGTTATCATTGAAATGATGGCATCCAGTTTTTCAGTCCTTTTTTTTATTAAAACTTCATTTTATAAAAAATTACTTTTTCTATACCAACCTTTGCTTTCTCATGCTGAACCTCTTGATATGCTTAAAAATTGAGGATACTCTTTTCCAAATCCTCTTCCATAACCTTCTTCAATATTTGCTGATATTGAACCAACACATCGAATCAATTGTTTAGTTAATTCTCTACCTCTAACATCTTTTAATAATGTTTCTGAATCATTCTAACACTCATCCCAAAGTTCTAACGAAAGTTGATAAAATCTTATTTCATCTAATCTGTCTTTCATAATTAAAAGGAGTACGAGGGACGAAAAAAGGGACGAAGGACGATGCACTACTTGACATTCTTTGCAATGTACTGTCTTTTATGTTAACTAATTCCATTTTCATCCTATCCTTTTTTTAAAATATTTTTGTTTTAATTTAATTTTTACAGAATAAAATTCACGAAGCTCTCCGCCCCTCGTTCCCTTTTTTTCGCCCCTCGTCCCTATTCCTCGTCCCTAATTTCCGTTCCCCGTTTAAGGTACCTCAATCGTGTTCAAAATTTCAATAATAATCATTTCGGAAGTAATGTTTTCGGCTTCTGCTTCGTAAGTTAAGCCTATTCGGTGGCGCAACACATCGGTGCAAATAGCGCGAACATCTTCAGGAATTACATATCCCCTGCGTTTGATGAAAGCATACGCTTTTGCAGCCATTGCCAGGTTAATACTTGCGCGGGGCGAACCTCCGAAACTTATTAATCCTGCAAATTTGTTGAGTTTATATTCGGCAGGATAGCGGGTTGCAAACACAATATCCACAATGTATTTTTCAATCTTCTCGTCCATATACACATCTTTCACCACTTTGCGGGCATTCAGAATATCATCTGTTTTTAATATTTGATTTACCGAAGGATATTCAGCAGCAAGGTTCTGACGGATAATTTTACGCTCATCTTCTTTGTTGGGATAGCCAATAACTACTTTCAGCATAAAACGGTCCACCTGTGCTTCCGGCAGCGGATACGTTCCTTCTTGCTCAATGGGGTTTTGAGTAGCAAGTACTAAAAACGGGTTAGGCAACTTAAAAGTTTGCTCCCCTATGGTTACCTGTTTTTCCTGCATGGCTTCCAGCAGCGCACTTTGCACCTTTGCCGGAGCCCTGTTAATCTCATCTGCCAATATAAAGTTAGCGAAGATAGGACCATGCTTTACGGTAAATTCTTCTTTTTTCTGACTGTATATCATTGTACCTATCAAATCGGCAGGCAACAAATCGGGAGTAAACTGGATACGGCTAAAGTTAGCATGAATGGTAGATGCCAGCGATTTTATTGCCAATGTTTTTGCTAATCCTGGAACTCCTTCCAGCAGAATGTGTCCGTTTGATAATAAGCCAATCAACAGGCGTTCTACCATATATTTTTGTCCTACTATTACTTTGTCCATTTCCAGGGTAAGCAAGTCCACAAAAGCAGATTCGCGCTGAATGCGCTCGTTTAATTCTTTGATATCAGTCATTGTTTTTAGTTTAAGATTGAGTACTAATTTTCATTTTTTGAGTATGCAAAAGTAACCACAATGCAAGGGATGCACCTGTTTGGCGCTGTTAAAAAGTGTTAAGAATAAATTGATTTAAGACTTTTTAAGAAATCAATGGCAGCAAGGGTTTTGGGCAATTTTGAAACCAACTGGTAAGTGGGAATTTGATTTACAATTTTTACTGCTGAAATGTACCATAACAGGTTACAAGGCATTTACTTTAAGAGCAGGCAGTTATTATTTTTAGTAAGTTTAATAAATTTTTCTTTGTTATCAGCTGGCATTCGTTTTTCTGATTATATATGTCTGTCCAATTCTGTCGTGTAATGTTCTTCTTTTCGTGTCCACTAATAAAAATAGTGTGTCTGTAAGTATAACAGCAAATGAAATTATTTGATAAGTCAAGTTCAGATATTGTTTTTGTAAAACACTATATTCTTTAAAGGTAGATATGTCGTTGAATTCAGGTTGAGCGAAAAGATAAAACGTTACTGAAAATCCAATAATAATAGGGATGATGTGTAATATGTTTCGCAATAAAACTTCTGTCAAGGTCGGTTTGTTAAGTTGAAGATTTACAACTTTCAATTTGAGAACCATTTTTCCAACTGTCGCACCAAAATAATATTCTGTCAATGGTTTATACGTTAATGCAAGTATAAATATTAATGCTAATACTATTTCACTTTTCAAATGCGGAATATTATAAAAGTTTTCAAACAAAATAAAAGGAACTAATACTAGTCCGTCAATTAGTAGTCCTAACAAACGTTGTCCAAAAGTTCCATAAACTATTTTCTTTTCTTGGGTCGAAATAAAATTCGTTTTTGTTTCCATAATTTGTTGTCACGTTGCTTTCGTTATAGGTGAACTTTTCTTGTTAGTGAGTTTTAAGGCAGTTATGTTTTTTTTGTCTTTGTTTTTCGTTTTATTAAAATGAGTTTGAGTTTTAGGTTGTCGTAAATCAGCCCGATAAATAAAGTGGTTCCGGCAAATGCTAATACATACAGTTTAATGGTGGAATAAAAAATACCGCCCACTATTCCGCCCACAAAAAAGAAACTTATAATGGTTATTCGTAATTTAATAGACGAAAACAGTTTGCTCTTCTGCTCCTTTTGCTTATAGAAAAACAATTGAGATAACTCAATTCCCAAATCGGTAAAAAGTCCTGTCAAATGGGTAGTTCTAACAGTTGCATTAGAAATGGTGGTTACTAATGAGTTTTGTAAACCCATAGCGAAAAGCAAACTAAAGGCTAAGAGGTTGGGGTTTTGGTTTATTAATAGCTGTCCGAACACTGCTACTGAAAATAAAATAATACTTTCGATAACAGTGGGGATAACATAAATGTAACGATTGTTTTTTCCTGACATCAGTTCAACCAAAAAGCTGGAAACAAACGAACCTAAGAAAAAGAAAAAAATGTAAAGAAAATAAATAAACCCCTGCCAGAAATTGAGTTTAAAAATTTGGTCCACAAAAAAGGCAAAGTGTCCGGTTACGTTTGTTGTCAATCGTTGAACTGCTAAAAAACCTGCCACGTTTACAATACCTGCAACAAACGATAACAAAGAAGCGATTCTTAAATTGTGTTTTAGATTTCTTGTTTTGCCTTTGTGTCTGAACATTTCAGTTTGTTTTGGTGTTGCTCTTGCCGGGATTGGCGCAAACACTTCATTATCTGCAACCACAATGATACTCATTTATTCATCATCACCATTAAAAAAAATGGCGGGAAGTATTTTGGCAGCAGGAAAAAAGATTTTTTGGTGAGGAAACAGCGTCAACCTTTTTTACCTGCTGATACAGCAGGTTTCACCGGGTTCACTTTTTTACTCTTTTTCATTTTCGTATAAGATTTTAAGATTTATCGGTAAAAGTATTGTGGTTTTTTGCCTCCGCCAAATAAAAAAGGAAAAAACGTTCA
>JANYDQ010000355.1 GCA_025363555.1 Bacteroidota bacterium
TGTAAAAACTTTCTTTGATATACCTTCCAAGGTTGGAAGGTGTGTAAAAACTTTCTTTGATATACCTTCCAAGGTTGGAAGGTGTGTAAAAACTAAAATTAAGGTAGAATGTAATTTTTTTAATACTTCCACAACTCCACCAATTGCCTTTCAAATCTTGCTTTGGGCAAAAAGTTCCATTCCAAATCGGTGTTCATAGGCACAGGGGTATCGAGGCTGGCGGAGCGAACCACAGGGGCATCGAGGTTTTGGAAACAGTTTTCGTTGATAATGGAGGCAAGCTCCCCTCCTATTCCGCCTGTGAGGGTGTCTTCGTGGAGGATGATGGCTTTGCCCGTTTTATTTACAGAATTAAGAATGGCTTGTTTATCTAAAGGGACAAGGGTGCGGAGGTCAATCAAATCGGCTTTTATTTCGGGATGAAGAGCGAGTATTTCCATTGCCCAATGAACGCCAAGACCGTAAGTAACAATGGTGATGTCTTCTCCTTGACTTACCAATCGAGCTTTTCCGAAGGGGATGGTGTAATAATCGTCCGAAATATCTTCGGTGATGCTTCGGTATAATGCTTTGTGTTCAAAAAACATAACGGGGTTAGGGTCTTCGAAAGCGGTTAATAGCAGCCCTTTGGCATCGGAAGCAAATGCGGGATAAACAATCTTGAGCCCGGGGGTATGAAAAAACCAGGCTTCGTTGCTTTGCGAATGAAAGGGTCCGGCTGCAACACCTGCTCCTGTGGGCATACGGACAACCACATCGGCATTTTGTCCCCAGCGATAATGACTCTTGGCAAGGTTGTTTACTATCTGATTGAAGCCTTCGGTAACAAAATCGGCAAATTGCATTTCCACCATTGCTTTCATTCCATTGATGGATAAGCCAAAGCCGGAGCCGAGTATAGCGGCTTCGCAAAGGGGAGTATTGCGTACTCTTTTCTTTCCAAATTCTTCTACAAATCCTTCTGTGATTTTAAACACTCCGCCATAGTCGGCAATGTCCTGTCCCATGAGAATTAAGTTTTCGTGTTTACGCATTGCTAATCGCAAGCCATCAGAAATAGCGTCAATAAAGCGTTTGTTGGTTTTGTTAGCAGATGGTTCTATTTCATTTAATTCAAAAGGTGCGTACCTATCTTCCAGTTCCACTTCTGTATCGGGTGGTGGCAACGTTTCTGCATACGCCAGTTCCAGCCCATGTTCAATCTCTTCTTTTATTTCTGCACGAAATGTTTCAATCATTTTTTCGTCAAGAACTCCTTCTTCCAACAGATATTTTTCGAAATTAGTTAACGGGTCTTTTCTTCCCCATGTTTCCAACAATTCTTTCGGAACATATTTGGTTCCTGATGCTTCTTCGTGTCCGCGCATACGGAAGGTCATCAACTCCAATAAAACAGGACGGGGATTTTTGCGGATGGATTCTGCTAATCGTTTCACCGTATCATAAACTTCCAACACATTGTTACCATCTACCTGTACGGCTTCCATTCCGTAACCAATGCCTTTGTCAATAAATTGTTTGCAGCGGAACTGCTCATTGCTTGGGGTGCTTAGCCCGTATCCATTATTTTCAATGGCAAAGATTACAGGCAAATCCCATACAGCAGCTACGTTTAACGATTCATGAAAATCGCCTTCGCTTGCACCTCCATCTCCTGAATAAACAAGAGTAACTTTATTATTTTCTTTTAAAAGATTGGCTAAAGCAATGCCATCAGCTACTCCAAGCTGTGGTCCAAGATGAGAAATCATTCCAACAATATGAAATTCCTGTGTTCCGAAATGAAAAGAGCGGTCGCGCCCTTTGGTAAAACCGCTGGGTTTGCCCTGGAACTGGCAGAATAAACGATTCAAAGGAATTTCGCGGGATGTAAATACACCAAGATTTCGGTGCATGGGTAAAATATATTCATCCATTTCCAATGCCATAGCAGCCCCTACAGAGCCTGCCTCCTGCCCTATTCCACTAAACCATTTGGAAATTCTGCCCTGGCGAAGAAGTAATAACATTTTTTCCTCAATCATGCGGGGCTTCAAAACACCTTTGTACAACTTGATGAGTTTTTCATCACTGTATTTTTTTCTTTCGTAACGGATGGGAGTTTCTGCGGTTATCATAAATTTCAACGAATAACGAATTTAATCGAATAGCGAATTGCTATTGCGCCCGCAAAATTATAAAAATTCAGGGAAGTAAGTGTGGTTATATTATTTGTACCTTTGTGTAGTAGTTACACCACAGTTTATGCGGATTTACACAGATTTGTAAATTCGTAATTATTTGCAATTCGTAATAAAAATGATACAACAAATTTTAATATATATTTTAGTTGCACTTGCTGCTGCTTATGTGGGCTACCGCATTTATGGCAGTATAAAAAAGAAACAGGCGTGTGATAAATGCGGGTTGATGGAAGCGGCTAAGAAGGCGCAGAAGAAATGATTTACGTCAAATAAAGCAAAAAAAAAGTCCCGAATAAACGGGACTTTTTAAAGACTTGAGAGAAAGAAAATTATTTCTTTCCTTTTGCAGGTTTACCACCTTTTTTGTCTTTTGCAGCAGCAATTGAATCATCCATTGCTTTTTGCTTTGCAGCTTGTGCTTCACCATACTTTGAAGTAGAGTCAGCAATTGATTGTGCTTTTGCAGCTTCTTCAGCAGCTTTAGCAGCTTCAACAGCAGCAATTGAATCTTGTTGTGCTTTTTCCTTTGCAGCTTTTTCTTCTGCGCTAGGACCGCAAGCTACGAATGTAAACATTCCTGCTACGGCAACTAATGTAAATAATTTTTTCATTGTTTGGTTTGTGATTTTAATTAAAATTTCGACAAATGTAAAAGAAAAATTTAATATAGGTTAAAAAATATTTTGAAAGCCATTCTTTTTAACATTTTTTATTAATCCGAAGAAATAGATAATTTAACAAACGATACTTCTATAAAAAAAAGGAACTCTTAATTAATTATAAGAGTTCCTTTAATAGAATAAAGACTAAATTTATCTACCTTTTCCTTGACCAGCTTTGACTTCAGGTTTTTTAGGTTCGTCTTTTTTGGGCTCTGCTTTCTTGGCAGGTTTACCGGCAGATTTTTTTTCTGCTTTTGCTTTTTCTGCTGAAGCGATAGAATCAGCCACCATTTTGGCTTTCATTTCATCAACATATTTAGCAGTTGAATCGGCTTTTGCTTTTGCTGCATTTGCAGCTTCAACAGAAGCAATTGAATCTTTTTGAGCTTTTTCTTTTGCAGCTTTTTCTTCTGCACTCGGACCGCAAGCTACGAATGTAAACATTCCGGCTACCGCAACTAATGTTAAGGCTTTTTTCATTTTGATTTTTTATTTTTTAGTTTAAAACGGGACAAAGATAAATTTTATTTCTATTCATCCTAAAAGAATTATTTATTAAAGCATTTTTTTAGCTACCTTTGTAACCGAAAAAAATTATAAACTTTAAAAACAAAAAAAATGAAAAAACAAATTTTAAATTTAACGACCTTAGTTTTGTTAGCGGTATCTATAACAAACACCGGATGTAAAAAAACAAATTCTGATACTACCAAACCAGTTATTTCAATAGTTGGTTCCAATCCTTATTATCTTCAAAAAACAACAACATGGAGCGATCCGGGAGCGAGCGCATCTGATGATGTGGATGGAGCTGTAGTTGCTACTCCAACTGGTGTGGTTACTACAAGCGCAACCGGAAGCTATACTGTTACTTACACGGCAAAAGATAAATCTGGAAATACTGCAACAGCTACCAGAACAGTGAATGTAGTGGATGTTGCAGGGCATTATGCCAATGTAGTTGATCAAACCCCTTATCCAGGAGGAACAATGTCACCAGCATACGTTGACGATATGTATTTAAGTGCTGATGGAAGCGGTAAAGTTAACCTAAACATGTTTGGTGATTACCAGGGCGGGAATGTTTATTTCAACTTGACCGGTTTAACTACATTAACAGTTCCTTCTCAAACAGTAAGTTGTGGAAGTACTGGTAATGTTGCCAGCAGAAACTTTAGTGGCACAGGTACTCTTGGTACTTCTCCTCTTGTTACTATTACATTTACTGAAGTTACAAATGGAACAACTACTAATTCTCAAGATACTTATAACAGATAAAGTCATTGTTTATGATGTTGTAAAAAAGTCCCGCAATAAAAGCGGGACTTTTTTATTTCTGCTTATTCTAATCATTACTTTTGCGGTCATTCATATCCTGTTTTAGTATTCATCAAATGCCAAAAAATATTCAATTTGTTTATTGCCTTTTAAAACGATTAGGGTTTCTCTTATTTTTATATTCGTTTTGCCGGTTACTTTTCTTTTGGTTTAATCATTCTTATTTTAGTGATTTAACTTTCGGACAGCTTTTCCCCTTATTCTTTTTTGGCATCCGGTTCGATGTTTCGGTAATTATTCTTTCCAATTGTGTTTTTTTATTACTGTTTCTTATTCCTTTTGCTTTCCGCGAAAAAAATGGTTACAGATTATTTTTAAAGTGGCTTTTTATAATTATGAACAGTTTGGCAATGTTAGCCAATTGCATCGACTTTGCTTATTTCCGATTTACGTTGAAACGAACAACTGCTGATGTATTTAATTTCTTTGGAGGTAAAAAGGGTGGAGATTTACAGCGCCTGCTTCCTTTATTTCTCAAAGATTACTGGTATGTTTTTATTCTTTGGGCAATCCTTACTTTTTTGGTTTACTATATATATAAGAAGACTGAAAAAAATATACGACTGGAATGGAATGCAAAACAATATATAAATCAAATAATACTTTATTGTTTAAGCATAGGAATATTTTTAATTGGTTACCGGGGCGGTTTGCAGCTAAAACCTATAACGACTGTGAATGCAGTGGAATATACTTCGGTAAAATATATTCCTCTGGTGGTAAATACCCCTTTCACAATTTTGAAAACACTGGATGTGGTGGGAATTGAACCAAAAATATATTTTGCAAATGAAAAAGAACTTGCCCTATTGTATTCCCCATATCATAAAGGAAAAACACAACCTTTTAAAAAGTTAAATGTTTTTGTAATTGCTTTGGAAAGTTTTTCGAAAGAATATGTGGGTGGTTTAAATGCAAGAAAAATTGGGTACACACCTTTCCTTGATTCGTTGATGAAAGAAAGTTTTACCTGTACCAATGCTTTTTCGGATGGTAAAAAATCAATTGAAGGCATTCCTGCTATCGTAGCAAGCATTCCTACCTGGAGTGACGAACCTTATATTTTTTCCCAATATGGAAGTAATCAAATAAATAGTATGGCAAGTTTACTAAAAAAACAAGGTTATTACTCTGCTTTTTTTCATGGTGGAGATAATGGAACAATGGGTTTTGATGTATTTACTGCCTTTGCAGGTTACGATAATTATTATGGAAGAACAGAATATAACAACGGTAAAGATTATGATGGCAATTGGGGGATTTGGGATGAAGAGTTTCTGCAATACACCGCAAATACTATTAATACAAAGCCACAACCTTTTTTTGCTACCTTGTTTACACTAACTTCTCATCACCCTTATCATATTCCTGATAAATATAAAGACAAGTTTAAAGACGGACCGTTGGAGATTGAGAAAAGCATTGGTTATACTGATTTTGCTTTGCGAAGGTTTTTTGAAACCGCTAAAAAAATGCCCTGGTACAACAATACTCTGTTTGTGCTTTCGGCTGACCATACTGGTGTTTCGGAAGATATTTATTACAGCAACCGAATTGGAAATTATTCTATTCCTATTATTTATTACCTTCCTAACAGTAATCTGAAACGATTTGATTCCACCACCACGCAACACATTGATATTATGCCATCCGTTTTGGATTACCTTAATTATCCCCAGCCTTATTTCGCTTTTGGAACATCTGTTTTCGATTCATCTGCCGACCATTTTGCATTGAATATAAATAATGAGGTGTATCAATTTATTCAAAACAATTATTCAATGCAATTTGACGGTGACAAAGCAATTGATTTATTTGAATATAAAAAAGACAGTCTTTTGAAAAATGATTTGTTTGCAAAAAAAATAACTGTTCGAAAACAAATGGAAACAAAAGCAAAAGCAATTATTCAATCGTATCAGCAGGGTTTGATAAATAATAAAATGAAATGAACGGCTGATAAACCTATATTTTACTTTATGAAAAAGAAAATTTGTTTTATAATTAATCCCGTTTCAGGTATCGGAAAACAAAAAGTGGTGGAGAAAGTGGTGGAGAAATATCTTCATCCTGATTTATTTGAACCCAAAATTGTTTATACCAATGCACCCAAACATGCCATTGCTATTGCTGCAAAGGCTGCCGCAGACCATTACGATATAGTGGTGGCAGTGGGAGGTGATGGTTCTGTAAACGAAGTGGCGAAGAGTTTGGCAGGAACCAAAACCGCACTTGCTATTGTGCCGGCAGGCTCCGGAAACGGACTGGCAAGGCATTTAAAAATTCCGCTGGATTTAATAAAAGCTGTTCAACTTATTAATACTGGAAAAGAAATTGCCATTGATACTGTACATATTAATGATGAATTATTTGTAAATGTGGCTGGCATCGGCTTCGATGCACATATAGGCTGGGAGTTTGCAAAGTATGGCAAGCGCGGATTTTCCTCCTATATTAAAATAGTATTTCGGGAAATAAGAAAATACAAAGCCAGGGAATACGAATTGGTAATGAACGAAAAATCGCATTTCAAAAAAGCTTTCCTGATTAGCTTTGCCAATGGTTCGCAGTGGGGAAACAATGCTTTCATAGCTCCTACCGCTCATGTTAGCGATGGGCAATTAAAAATTTCTATACTAAAAGCGTTTAAATGGTATAACGCCTTTGCCGTTGGCTATCGGTTATTTAATAAAACATTGCACAAATCAAAACTAATGGAAGTAATGAGTACAACAGAATTGCTGGTGAAACAAAATGAAACCAAAGCGCATATAGACGGGGAGCCGGTAGAAATAGGAAAAACAATTCATCTAAAAGTAAATCCCGGTTCGTTACTGGTAGTAGTGCCTCACGGAGAGACACTCCTTAAAATATAAAAATAAAAATGGAATGGAGTGCTATAGAGAAGAAGAAGCAAGGGTTCGCGTGATTATTAATTTTATAAATTTATAATTTAAAAAGATGGCAAAAAAAAGCAAACAAGGTGGTATGGTTTATTCCACCAACAAAAATTTAAGTTTTGAACCTCCAAAACAAACCCCTAAACCATCCTTACCTCCCCAGCAACAAAATTTGAAAATTTATTTAGACCGTTTAGGGGGTGGTAAATTAGTTACCCGGATAACGGATTTTATAGGAAATGAAGACGATTTGGAAACCCTTGGCAAAACGCTGAAACAAAAATGCGGGGTAGGCGGAAGTGTTAAAAATCAGGAAATCCTACTTCAAGGCGACCACAGGGATAAAGTAATGAAGCTTTTAACAGATTTGAATTATAAAATGAAGAAAGCAGGGGGGTAGCTTATCTGATTGTTGGTGAAAACACCAACAATTATTTTTCAATCACTTTATTATATAAATCTTCGTAAAGAGGAAGTATTTTGGCAATATCAAACTTCTTTGCCTGTTCGTAAGCATTTGTTTTAAAAGTTTGGAGAGTAGTTTCGTCTTTTAATATAAATACTGCATTTTTTGCCATATCGTCCACATCGCCCACATTGCTCAAAAAACCTGAAAAACCATTAATATTAACCTCCGGAATGCCGCCCGAATTGGTAGAAATAACAGGAACATGACTTGCCATAGCTTCCAGGGCAGCCAAGCCAAAACTTTCGGTTTCGGAAGTGAGCAAAAACAAATCGGCTATGGATAATATCTTTTCAGGGTTTTGAATTTTTCCCAAAGATTTAATATCGCTGCATGTATCAAGCACCCTGCAAAGCTTTTCTATAGTAGCTCTTTCTGGACCGTCTCCTACCAATATAAGTTTTGCAGGAATTTGTTTTCTTATTTTATCAAACACCCTCAATACATCTTCCACCCGTTTTACTTTTCTGAAATTACTGACATGAATCAATAATTTTTCACCATAAGGGGCATACATTTTTTTATTGCTGTGCTGATTTTCTAATTTATAATCGTCCAGGCAAATAAAGTTGGGAATAACATGTATATCTTTTTTAACATTAGGGAAATTAGTATATGTATCATCTTTCAGGCTTTGCGAAACGGCAGTAACAGCATCGCTTTGATTAATGGCAAAAGTAATAACCGGTTCGAACGAGGGGTCTTTGCCTACCAGGGTAATGTCTGTGCCGTGAAGGGTGGTTATAAACGGGATATTGATGCCCTGGGAAGCCAATATTTGTTTTGCCATGTAAGCTGCAGAAGCATGAGGAATGGCATAATGCACATGCAGCAAATCCAGTTTTTCATATTTTACTACATCCACCAGTTTGCTTGCTAACACTAACTCATAAGGCGGATAATCAAAAAGAGGGTAATCGGAAACATTTACTTCGTGATAAAATAAATTTCCGGAAAAGAAATCGAGACGAACCGGCTGGCTGTAAGAAATAAAATGAACCTGATGTCCTTTTGCAGCCAATGCTGTTCCTAACTCTGTTGCAACAACACCACTTCCGCCAAATGTTGGGTAACATACTATTCCTATTTTCATATTTAAAATTCTAATATCTAATATCTAATGTATTTTCAATAAAAAAATTCTAAATCTTAAGCCTATTCTAATGTTGAATTGCAGGCATGATTTAGAATTTAGATATTAGAATTTATAATTTGAGGTGTTATTCTATTTCCGCATTCAGTCCCCTCTCCAAAAGGGCGGTACATATAGGTTCCAGTTCTTTGTAAGAACCGTTTTTAACAGAGCATTTGCCGGAGTAATGAACAAGGTAGGCACATTGTTCGGCTTGCAGGGTATCATGTTTGCAGATTTTTACCAACGAATCAATCACATGGTCGAAGGTATTAAAATCATCATTGTAAAGAATAATTTGTTTGCCAGCTACAGCAACTTGTTCTGGAGCAAGTACAACGTCTGTTTGTGTTTCCTGGTTGTTTTGAGAACTTTTGTTTTTCATTTTTTATTTGTTTTTTATTTGTTTGACTGATGTTCTATATCGTTAACTTTTTATTTATTACTCGCCCCACTCCTTTCTCTCCAACAAAGGTACAAATTTAAATTCTCCAAATTCCGTTTTTTCAAAATGTTTTAGAGATTTCTTTTCGAGCAACGTCATTGTTTGCACTTTGTCGCCAATGGGGATTACCATTAAACCGCCCACTTTCAGCTGGCTTAACAAATCATTGGGAATAAAAGGTGCACCTGCAGTAATAATTATTTTATCGAAAGGAGCAAATAAAGGTAAACCTTTGTAACCATCGCCATAAATGAATTTGGCATTATATCCTATGCCTGGCAGAAACTTATGGGTGCGGTCGTACAATTCTTTTTGACGTTCTATGGTATATACCTTTGCCCCCATTTCTATCAGGACCATGGTTTGATAACCACAGCCGGTTCCTATTTCCAGCACCTTTTCATCTCTTTTCAGTTTCAGTAATTCGGTTTGAAAAGCAACAGTATGTGGTCGGGAAATGGTTTGTCCTGCACCTATCGGAAAGGCAATATCCTCGTATGCTTTTCCTATAAATGTTTCGTCAAAAAACACGTGGCGGGGCACATTGCCAATGGCATTCAGCACATCGGCATTTTTAATTCCTTTTTCTTTTAAAAGCTCCACCAGCTTTTTGCGCAACCCTTTATGACGGTATGTATCTGTTACCATAATTTATGTGTTTAGGTTCTCGCAAAGACGCAAAATTCGCAGAGCAAAGAACTTCAATATTTTTTTCTTAGCGAACTTTGCGTCTTTGCGAGAAACCTTTTATTTTGATTAATTTATAGAACAGTCTTTTTTCGGCAACGAAATTAACATAAGTATCTTTAATAATTAAATCTTTTTATGAAGAATAGATTGTGGAAAAAACTATTTTTGTACCAAAATTAATTAAACTATGATAAAAATAGGAGTATTGGGGGCCGGTCATTTAGGCAAAATACATATTAAATTACTAAAAGAAATTCCACACTATGAGTTTGTCGGCTTTTATGATGCCAGTCCGGAAGCAGGTAAAATAGTGGAACAGGAGCATGGTGTAAAACGATTTGAAACCCTTGAAGATCTGCTTGCAGTGGTAGATGCGGTGGATATAGTTACTCCCACCATTGCTCATTACGAAGGTGCATCTAAAGCCATCCGGAATTCAAAACATGTATTTATTGAAAAACCAATTACCAATACCATTGAAGAAGCCAAAAGTTTAATTGGTTTGTCCAAAGAAGCCAATGTGAAAGTGCAGGTGGGTCATGTGGAACGGTTTAACCCTGCTTTTCTTGCGGCACGCGAATATTGCTCTTCCCCTATGTTTATAGAAACGCATCGGTTAGCACAGTTTAATCCGAGAGGAACAGACGTTTCGGTAGTGCTCGATTTGATGATTCACGATATTGATGTAATTTTAAGTGTGGTGAAATCAAACATTAAAAGAATAAGTGCAAGCGGTGTGGCGGTGGTGAGCGATTCTCCCGACATAGCCAATGCAAGGATAGAATTTGATAACGGATGTGTTGCCAACCTTACTGCTTCTCGCATATCCCTGAAAAATATGCGGAAGTCGCGTTTCTTCCAAAAGGATGCCTACATTTCGGTAGATTTTCTGGATAAAAAAGTGGATGTTATCAGGTTAAAAAATATTGAGGGCGAAGCCGACCCCCTGGCAGTAACCATAGATTTGGGGGCGGGCAAAGGTTCAAAACAAATTTATTTTGAAAACCCGAAAACCAATCCTACCAACGCTATTAAAATGGAACTGGAAATGTTTGCAGAAAGCATTATTAACAACACCACTCCCATTGTTAGTGCTGATGATGGTTATAAAGCACTGGATGTGGCTTACAAAATAATTGAAAAGATGAAAGTAACGGCTACCAGCAGCGAGTTTTCTCCGGTATCCAATTCGTAATTGAAAATGAAAATCAACTTATTTATTGCATTTTCCATTGTTGTTTTAACCTTTTGTGGTTCGTGCAATATTTATAATCCCGCGGAGCCGGTGCCGGCATATATACATATTGACAATATAACCTTAACCATAGCCGACCCCAGCTCGGCAGGACAAGGCTCTGCATCCAGCAAAATAAGCGATGCCTGGATTTATGTAGATGAGCAGTTAATAGGCTGTTTTCAGATGCCCTGCACAGTGCCGGTTATAGGCAGTGGCAACCATGTACTTAAAATAAAAACAGGGATAAAAGTAAATGGAATAAGTGCTACCCGCGCTCCTTATCCTTTTTACAGTGATTATACCCAGGTGGTCAATTTGCAACCGGGTGCCACCACTATCATCAAAGGGGCTACCGTAACTTATAACCCTTACCTTACGGGTGTGGCTCATTTTCCGTTAATAGAAGACTTTGAATCTTCCGGCTTCAATGTAGATTCTACCCACGATTCTCAAACCCCGCTGGTAAGGGTAAGTTCGCCTGCTGCCAATGTTTTTGAAGGTACTCAATCGGCTGTTGGCTCTTTGCGCTCTTCCAATTATGTTTTCGAATGTTCCTCCATCCAGTTTTATCCTTTAAATAAAAGCGGTGCACCTGTTTTTTTAGAGTTTAATTACAAATGCAACCATGTATTTGATGTGGTCGTAAGGGGAAACACCATGAGCGGAAGCACTATAACCAATACGGCTTTGGTAGGAGCTTTGTCGTTTAACCCAAGCGAAAACTGGAACAAAGAATATTTATATTTAACTCCTGCCATCAGCAATTTAGGAAACGCTTCCTTGTTTAAAATTTATTTCAGAATGATTAACCCCGAAGGTGCGGATAGCTTAGGACTTGCGCTGGACAATATCAAAATTGTTCAATAACCGATAATGAATAAACCTCTTCAAGTTTTAAGATACCTTCTTGCCGATATATTTTCTGCTGCTGTTGCATGGATGTTGTTTTACATGTACAGAAAAATATATATAGAACCTGAAAAGTTTCATAAACCTGTTCCTCTTATTTTTGATGAACGGTTTTACTGGGGTTTGCTCTTTGTCCCTGCCTTCTGGATATTGCTTTATTATGTTACCGGGGTGTATAAAAACATTTACCGGAAATCTCGTTTAAAAGAAGTGGGCCAAACTCTTTTATTCTCCGTTATTGGGGTGCTCATCATCTTTTTTACCTTATTGCTGGATGACGAAGTGTTGTCGTATCGAAATTATTACCAAAGCATCCTGGTATTGCTTGGTTTGCATTTCGGGTTTACTGCCAGTCTTCGTTTTATTTTATCTTCCATCACCAATTATAGAATCCATAACCGGGTTATTGGGTTCCATACCTTATTAGTGGGAAGCAACGAAAATGCCCTGAAACTGTTTACCGAAATGGAAAGCCAGGAGAAATCTTCGGGCAATAAATTTGTTGGTTTTATTCATGTGGATAATAAAAACGGCTTTTCTTCAGAGTTAATAAAGAATATCAGGCACCTGGGCGAACTATCTGATTTAAAAAGAATTATTAAAGAGGAAAAGATAGAGGAAGTAATTATTGCCATCGAATCTTCGGAACATGACAATATTAACAAAATAGTAAACGAACTGGATTACCGGGGCTTAATTATAAAAGTGATTCCTGATATGTATGATATACTTTCGGGTTCAGTAAAAATGACTTCCATATTCGGTGCTCCTCTCATTGTTATTTCCCGGGAAATAATGCCCATGTGGGAACAATCGGTAAAGCGGCTGTTTGATGTGGTGATTTCCCTTTTTGTTTTAACTGTGTTCAGTTGGGTATATATTATATTGGCTATTGCGGTAAAATTAACTTCTAAAGGGTCGGTGTTTTACAGTCATGAACGCATTGGCTGGCATGGCAAACCTTTTTATATTCATAAATTTCGGTCCATGTATAGCGATGCTGAAAAAGCCGGACCGGCACTTTCGAGCAAGCACGACCCGAGGATAACTCCCCTGGGATTGTTTTTGAGGAAAGTAAGGTTAGATGAATTTCCACAGTTTTATAATGTGTTGATTGGCGACATGAGTATAGTGGGTCCTCGCCCGGAAAGGCAGTTTTTTATTGACCAGATAGTGGTAAAAGCTCCGCATTATAAGCATTTGCATAAAGTTCGTCCCGGAATTACCTCGTGGGGACAAGTGAAATATGGCTATGCCGAAAATGTGGACGAAATGATTGAACGCCTTAAATATGACATCATTTATATTGAAAATATGTCGATGAGCGTGGATTTGAAGATTTTGATTTATACCGTTCTTATTGTAATGCAGGGAAGGGGGAAGTAGTTTTAAGGTTTAATAATTATAAAACGTACATTTCTTTTT
>JANYDQ010000365.1 GCA_025363555.1 Bacteroidota bacterium
AATTTTAAATGTGAACAAATCTCTTTTTTATTAAACTTTTTCGTATCATTGTTTCTTTTTTCTCCCAATGGTAAATATTATTGTTTTACAATTAATAGATACCCTTGGGAGTTATTAAAAATCAACTTTTGACAACTTCATGCTAATAAATTATTAAAAAACAAAAACAAGGGCATAAAAAAACCTTTATATAACTTAGAAACAAAGTATAAAAAACTTGTTTATTTTAAAGTTCCCTTTTTATCTTTTCAAAAAAATTAATTCTATTTTTAGTTTAATATCAAAGTGCCTGATATTAATTTTTGCGGGGAAATTATCCTGGTAATCCGTCAGTAAAAACTCTACCTTTTTTGTTCGTTTTTTAGAATGTTCTATTTTCACAATATGCCCGAAAGTTTTTTCCCTAAAATAATAATTATACATTTTATGAAATTCTATCCTCTTAATATCATATTCTCCTTTTTTATCCATCAGGTCGGCTGATTTACTTCCATTGTTAATAGTTGTCATTAAGAGTATTTCCATATCCATTTGAATTGTTTTTAATAATGCAGGGCGATTAAACTGCGGAACACAATAATGAAGAGTGAATAAGGTATCTTTAAATTCGAAGTCGAATAATTTCATGCCAAGTTCTGTAGTAAAAATAACCCGGTAATCATCGTGTGATTCTATTTGTTTAGTAACCAACAAACCGCTAACCTCCTTACCATATATTGAAATATTAGTTTTGAAAAGAAATGAATTAAAGTTGTCGCCAAATATAGATGTGGGCAGTGGCAGTGGGCTTTTGGCTTTTTCCAGTAGTCCATAATGTCCGGGAGTGCATCCTATAAGAAGTAAAAAAAAACTACTTAACAATAAATTTTTCATCATCGATCGGCTGGTTAGTTTTGCGGTTTGTAAAATTAATGCTGGTGTAATCATCGCCAGGTTCTATCATTTTTACCTTCACCACCGAATAATCTGTTTTGTCAATATAAAGTTGAATTACTTTAAGAAAATCCTTTGCACCCTTTTGCAAAGGCGATAGTTCAAGAAGGTATTGCTTATCATTTTCGTAATATTTTGCTTTGTAATCTTTATTGTTGAGCAAATTTCCCTGCACCGTGTTCACCATCATTTCATTAATACTTTTAAACATCTTGTTTGAATTAATATCGTATTTGCTCACTTTGCCGTTGTCTTTGATAAACATTTTATCTTTGTTAACAGCTATCAGGTATTTATACGGGTCGTTATATTCCCACCTCAACATATTTGTTTTCTTAAAACAAAAATGGCCTTTACTGACAATGTTTTCTGACATTACACTCAAATATTTTTCCTGTGTAAAATCACTTTCAATAGTGTTCACCAACTTAGATTGCGATTCCATTTTTTGCTTAAAAAAAAGAGTATCCTTTACCTGCACAAACCCTTTGGGTGCTTGCGCTAATAAAACTAAAGGAATAAAATAAATAAACATGAGGATATTTTTTTGCATAGCGTTTTTTGAATTTTGACAAATTAAATTATTCATAAGGTTCAATATTTAATAGTGTTTGCAGACTTACAATTTTGAAGCCATTTTGTTTTGCAAACTGTAATGTTTGTCTTAATACATTTATTGTTTTTTCAGAAGTATCGTGAAACAGGACAACAGCACCCGGCTTCAACCCCTTTAAAACAGTTTTAACTATTTTTTCTTCGTTGGCATTGGTAGTATCCATTGAACGTATATTCCATCCGATAACCGCATACCCTGCTTCTCTTGATGCTTTTGCAAGGTGAGGAGTAGTAACTCCGTAAGGAGGACGAAACAATTTCATCCGTTTACTAATCGTTTGGTAAACAAAATCGGATGTTTTTTTTAATTCCTTTTTAAATTCTTCTTTACTTTTAAAATCAATAAAAAAAGAATGAGAATAAGTATGGTTTCCTATTGTATGCCCTTCTGCATCCATCTTTTTCAAAATAGTTTCATTGTCCCTGCAATTTTTTCCGATAACAAAAAATGTTGCTTTCGCATCGTATTCGGCTAAAACAGCTACTACCTTTGGTGTAAATTCATAAGTTGGTCCGTCATCAAAAGTAATTGCAATTTCTTTTTTTATGGTGTTTGAATAACAAAATGCTTTTATAAAAAAATCAGAATGAATAGAAGCGGCACCGTAAGCGAGAAATGAAACATACAAGGCAATTGGTATAATAAACCACCACCCACTTATGGTGAAAAGATAATGCAGCAACCCTGTTATGAATAAAGCAATAAAAAGAGCAAGGTTGGTGGATTTAAAATTCATTATAAAAAAATTTGTTAATTAACTAACATTGCGAAAGCAACGATACAGTATGATAGGTATTCATATATGTATTATAGATAAGAACATTTTTAATTCGCTCTTTTTTATTTTTCCCTATTAAGATACTTCCGGGTACCGTTTGTGTTTTTAAAATCATTGCTGCTTCCCATAGCGCGAAACTACCTGAGGTTTGATACTCTCCGCTTAAATGTTTGAAGTAAACAGAAGTACTTTCCTGGAAAAGAGAATTCATTAAATTATAATATATAGGATCAAAACGTACATCTCCACTTATACCATACATTACACAATCAATATCTGAAGGAGAAAGATTTTTTTCTTTTAACAAAGCTATAATTTTTGTTTCCACTTCCTTTTCGTTTTCAGGTTCGAAAATCATATTAACACCTATAAGTTTTGCATAATTTTTTTCGCTTTCCTCATTACTCAATACAAAAAAGGCAGCGCCTTCTCCAGATACACTACCATTTGTTTTACTGTTAATAATGTCCATGGAAGGTATGCTCTCTTCTTTCCAGCATCCCACACGTTTAGAAATTGCAAAATGTTTATCTGTTATTTCATCGTGTCCTCCTACCAGCACATTTTGTGCATCTGTTTCCGCTAATGTCATCAACCCATCCAGCAAAGCACTTTCAAAAGAAAACCCTTTGTGAACATAGGTGAAATTATAATTCATGCACTTTAACTGCAAAGCAATTTGCGAACTCACTGTATTATGCGTTGATTGCATAAATGAAGTAGGGGTAAGAAATTGCTCGTCATTGTCAAGAATGGACAGAAGAAACTTTTCCGTGTCTTCATGACATCCGAAAGCAGTTCCTGTAATAATAGCATCGGGCATTTCAACCCCCGCATCTTTTAAACAAACAGAAGAAGCAGCAATTCCCATTTTAATTATTCTTCCCATTCTCCTTGCCAGTACCGGGTTTAAAAACTCGGTGTAAACAGGCTCTATACAATGCATAGAGTTGGTGTTGTATTCAATCGGTTCAGATAAAAAGTCGTGAGTATTAAAAGTCTTTTGCGCGGAAACTATTCCTATTCCTCTTATATATGCTTCCATTTTTAAATTAGAAATTTGATAAAATGGAGATTCAGTGAATTGATTAATTCACAAATTCTTATTTTTCTATTTGTTATCTTTTCTATTGCCTTATTTCTCCTGTACATAATTTTATTTGTGTCGTGAAAAAATTAAAGCAGATGAATTTCCACCAAACCCAAATGAATTAGACAATACATGGTTAATGCGCTTATCTGTTTTCAACTCTTTTGTGGGAATAAAATTTAATTCACTCATTGGATGAACACAATTTAAACTTGGATATACCATATTGTATTTAATTGCTAATACAGACAGCACTGCTTCAATGCCGCCACAGGCACCCAGCGTATGCCCGGTAAATCCTTTAGTAGAACTTATTTCAGGAACTTTGTTTTTGAATAATCTTTGTATAGCATTTCCTTCCGACAAATCGTTTATTTCCGTTCCTGTTCCGTGTGCATTAATGTAATCAATATCTCCGGGTTCTAATCCACTTTGTTTAAAAGCTTTTTCCATTGCAAGGTAAGCTCCTTCACCGGTAGGCGATGAAGCAGTTTGGTGATAGGCATCATTTGCATTTCCATAACCGGTTAGTTCACAAAATATTTCTTTTCCTGCGGCAGCGTTTTCCGATTCAAGCACTATAAAACCAGCTCCTTCTCCCAAATTAAGACCTTTACGCCCGGCATCAAAAGGTTTACATTGTTCCTTATCCAAAATCATTAAAGTCATAAAACCATTGATTGTAAATTTGGAAAGTGAATCTGTGCCACCCACAATAACTCGGTCAACAATATTGTTTTTTATTAATCGCGCGCCCAGCATAATCGAATTGGCAGAGGAAGAACAGGCAGTACTAATGGTGGAGATGTGGTCTTTTATTCCAAGGTAATTTGCAATAGCTTCCGTGCTGTCCCCGCAATCATGTTTTTTAATATATTCAATAAAATCCCCTTTCTTTTCAGGATTCAAATAATCTTTATAATAGTTTTCAGTTATTGCCATACCACCCACGCTGTTAGCTGAAATCAAGCCTGTCCGGAATTCTTTAGGGTTTTTTATTCCTGCACTTTGCATGGCTTCTTTAGCAGCAACTATACCCAAAAGAGAAGTTCTGGTAATTTTTGTTTCAGCAGAAAATCCCAGGAGTTGTATCAACTCCTGGTTAGTGTGTTTTACTTCGCCAACTGGAATTTCATTTTTATACCTGGTAACAATGTTATCGAGTTTACCAATTCCTGATTTCTGTTTTCTCACGGAATCAAGTGTTTCCTCCACATTGTCGCCAATGGCAGAAATAATTCCTATACCGGTAATATATATCTTTTGGTTCATCAATTCATTTGTTCATTCGTTCTCTCCGAATTCATCGTGTATGGATAAATAACACCATGCAACCAACGAATCAATAAAGAAGTGAACTACTTCTTATTCGCTTCAATGAATTCTGCCATACTTCTTATAGATTGAAAAATCTTTTTCCCGTCAGCCGGATTAGCTATTTTAATACCATAGTTTTTCTCAAGTAATACTATTAATTCCAACGCATCAATGGAATCTAAGCCTAAACCCCCACCAAACAAAGAAGAATCATTATCAATATCTTCTTTTTTCATTCCTTCGAGGTTTAATTGTAAGATAATTTGTTCTTTCAATTGGTCCATTAATTCAGTCATAATTTTCTGTTTTTTTAGTTGCCACCGTTAAGGTTAAGCATTAGTTATAAATAATTTATTTAATTCTTCCGTTTGGTTTTCAATTCCTAACGCGCTCTTTTTTTTCTCAACAGTAATCAAAAATGCCTCGTACTTATTGTCATAAAAATCAACCCAGCCGGTAATGCAGCATTGAGCTTTGTTGCTGTTCAAAAGTGAGTTGACATATTCGCTCATAAATTCGGCATCAAATTTATCAAAAATAAAGACGGAATTTTCTCCTGTTATCTTATTTCTTATTGCTATTTCGCCAATCATAATATTCGGCAAGGTATAAACAAATACAGAAGGGCTAGGAAAATAATTTTCTTTATTCGAAATAGCATGCTGGTGTTCCGAATCAGTTTCTAACGAAGATGTCCTGTTCGCGATGATAATAGCGATGTCTTCTGGTTTATATGTATTAGTAATATTATTTTGTTTTAATACTAATTCCGAAGCCGTAAAAGCCAGTTTGCATAAACCATCCATTTTGAAGAACTTTGGATAATTAAATTGATAATGGGTGTAAACCGATTTCAGAAAATCAACTCCCGATGTAACTAATGAATTGGTAAAATCAAAGGTGTTATTAATTTTTACCGTTCCGTTTTTAACAGAACAAACAGCAGTTATATAATTTTTATCTGTCATTCCTTTTTCATTTAGTTGTTGTCACTTTCCGAAACAGCACCGCTGCATTGCATCCCCCAAAACCCGCAGCGGTTTTTAAAAAAACATTAACAGGTACAGCCGTAGTTTCCTTAATAATACTTACCGGGGCGGAAACTCCTGCTTCATTATAATTATAAGTGCCAATCAAAGTATTTTTTCTCATAGAATGAATGCCAATTATAGACTCTATCACCCCTGCTGCCCCCAACGTATGCCCAAAATAACTTTTCAAACTATTCATCGGAACCTTTGCCAGGTGTGCGTTCGCTATCGCCAGCGATTCCATATCGTCATTAAACAAAGTGGCTGTGCCATGCCCCGAAATATAATCTATTTCTGATGGCGTTATTTCCGATTCCTTTAATGTTTTTTCAATGGCAAGTAATAAGCCATCGCCTGTTCGCGAAGGACCAGAAATATGATTGGCATCGTTTGAACTCGCACCACCCATCACCACAACTTTGGCATCTTGTCCTTGGACTTTTGTTTCTTTATTTGTCAACACCAATGTTCCGCAAGCTTCCCCCAATGATATTCCATCTCTTTTTTTATCATACGGCTTAGCCACCTGGCTGCTTATTGCTTTAAACGACTGAAAGCCGGAAACTACAAAATGAGTCATTATATCCACTCCCACCACAATTACGGTATCCCACTTACTGCTTTCAAGCAGTCTCTTTCCTGCAATAATACCCAGAACGCCTGAAATACAGGCATTGGAAACCACCAGTGGTGTATTCGGATTATTAAAATAACTTGCAATCACATTTGCTGTTTCCCACAAATAAATTCTTTTCCCCTCCCACTTTTTCCCTTCTTCCTTTTCTAATAAATCAATATTGCCTTTGGTGGAAGATATAATAAACAATGTTTTTTTACTTTTGCTATCTATTTCCTTGTTTTGTTTTAATGCTTCTGTTACCGAAACAATAACCATTTTTTCCAGACGCGTGTACTCTTCTTTAACATTTAACTTATCAAATTCGGATGTTAATTTTTTTGTATCCACAACAGATACAAACAACGGTTCAGTTGAAAGTGCGGAATGTTCTAAGAGACAAACACCTGTTTGTTTGTTTTTCAGTTGTTCAAAATTCTCCTCACTGCTAAAGCCAAGCGAAGAGATAATATTATCAGCAACAACGTAAATGTTCATTGGTTTACCCTGTTCTCATTGGATGTAAAAAAATCTATTCTCTCGCAAAGCCATCAGTAGTATATCTCCAAAGGATATGACTGGTATTTCAGAAAGTACTATTTTAAATTTATCCTACCTTAATGCCTATCCGAAGAATTGTGATTAAGATGTGAAACTCCATTTTTAGGAGTGCAAATTTATCAAAAATAAGCAAACAAAAATCGATAGTGTTTGCAGGTAATGTTATAGAAAGTACTTTACATGTTTTTTTTGTGTTTATCAAAAAAAATAAGATTAATTATCACTACTAACCGACTAAAAAATAATTGAAGAGAAAACATCCTGGTGATGCTTGGTTTTGCTATAAATAAATTTTCCGACTAAAACATACCCCCTACTTTAATTAGTCAGGTTGAAAATAAATCCGGGGTAGCTTGTTTT
>JANYDQ010000366.1 GCA_025363555.1 Bacteroidota bacterium
AATTTTAAATGTGAACAAATCTCTTTTTTATTAAACTTTTTCGTATCATTGTTTCTTTTTTCTCCCAATGGTAAATATTATTGTTTTACAATTAATAGATACCCTTGGGAGTTATTAAAAATCAACTTTTGACAACTTCATCATTAATTTAACTTGAATCCCAAACCTTTAATAAAATTAAATTCCTATTTCCTAAACCTCAAAACTACCCACTCCTTACTCACCTTTTTTTCCAAAAAACTCAATCCCAATTCAATTGCTTTCAAAGTAATCTCATCCACATCCATTTCAAAAAAACCACTCATCACCAAATTTCCTTCTGTTTCCAATGCTTTTACATAAACCTGCATATCCCTCAACAAAATGTTTTTATTAATATTGGCTAAAATAGTATGAAATTCCTTTCCCGCCACAATTTCAGCACCTCCTTTATGAACAACCACGTTATCAATATTATTTTTTTGAAGATTTTCTATCGTGTTTTCAAAGCTCCATTCGTCTATATCTATCGCTGTTATTGGCTTTGCACCCATCACAGAAGCAACAATTGCCAATACACCTGTTCCGCAGCCCATATCCAGTAATGATTTATTTTTTACCTCCAGGTCCAACAATGCACCAATCATTAATTGGGTAGTATAATGATGCCCTGTCCCAAAAGACATTTTCGGTTCAATAATCACATCATACATAAACCCTTTTTTCTCCTCATGAAAAGGAGCACGAATAAAACATTTCCCTTCTATTTCTATTGGTTCAAAATTACTTTCCCATTCTTTATTCCAGTTTTGCTGCGCAATTGTTTTTTTTGAATAATTAATTTTGAAATAATCCTTTAAAGAAGAAAGAATTCTATTCAAATCGTTCGTTTCAAAATCTTCCTCTTTAATATAACCACAAAACCCACTCTCATTCTCCACAAAACTTTCAAACCCGATTTCAGCTAATGCAGCAATAAGCACATCGCTCCCTTGCTCCCTGTCCTCCACAATAAAAGCAAACTCAATATAATTTCCCACTGTATTTTGTTCTTAGAATTTAAAATTTTATCCGAACGAATTAACAATGGAATTAAACTCTGCTGCTTTCAAGGATGCCCCGCCAATCAGTCCTCCATCCACATCCAGGCAAGCAAACAATTCTTTTGCATTATCCGCATTACAACTTCCACCATAAAGCAAAAGAGTTTCTTCAGAAATATCTTTTCCATATTTTCTATTCACTTCCGAACGAATAAAATGATGCATTCCCTGCGCCTGGTGAGTAGTAGCTGTAACCCCGGTGCCAATAGCCCATACAGGCTCGTAAGCAATTATTACCTTACTGAAATCAGATGGTGACAAATTAAACAGTCCTTCCTTCAACTGCTGCTTCACTTTTTCCAGGTGAACATTTGCATTTCTGTCTTCCCTGCTTTCACCCAAACAAAAAATAGGGATAAGATTATTCGTTAAAGCTATGTTTACTTTCTGCGCCAGCAATCCATTGTTTTCTCCAAAATAAATCCGCCTTTCCGAATGCCCTATTATCACATATTGTGCACCCGCAGATGCAATCATCTCCGCTGACACTTCTCCAGTAAAAGCTCCGTTTTGCGACTGGTGACAATTTTGTGCCGCTATTTCAAACCCTTCCTCCTTTTTTAATTTTTCTGCAACAGCAGCCAAATGAATAAATGCAGGTGCTATTATTTTTAATACCGAATTATTATGCGAACCTCTTATTATCTCGTCAACCAAAAGCAATCCATCAGCTAACGACTTATTCATTTTCCAGTTTCCTGCAACTATTTTTTTTCTCATCTTATTAAATTGTTTTATTGTTGATTTGCCATATTGTTAAACACCCAATGACTAAAAGCGCAACGAACCAATAAACTAACTCACCCTCACCCTTGGGTCTAATAGCCCATAAGTAATATCCACCAAAATATTAATTATGACAAACACTACTGCAAATATTAATGTAGCTCCCATAACCACCGGCAAATCGTTATTATTAAGAGCATCCACCACTTCAAAGCCAATTCCTCTCCAGTTAAAAATTATTTCAACAAACACTGCCCCTGCCATCAAGCCGGCAAACCAACCCGACACTGCTGTAATAACAGGGTTTAGTGCATTTTTCAGAGCATGTTTGGTTACTACTTTATAATAACTCAATCCTTTTGCAGTGGCAGTCCTAATATAATCTTGCGAAAGAACATCTAACAAAGAACTCCGCATCAGCTGGATTATCAATGCCAACGGACGTAAGCCAAGGGTTATTGCAGGAAGAATTAAATTTTTTAATACCAAATGTTTTTCACCGAAATCATCAAAATAATAAAGCGAACCTTCGTTATTAAGTCCTGTATAGTTAAATAATAAAAACCCAAATACCCAGGCTATTATTAATCCTACAAAGTAAGAAGGCAGAGACATTCCGAAAATGGCAAAAACCAAAGATGCCTTATCTACCCACGAGTTTTTCTTTATGGCTGAAATGATTCCCAAAATAATTCCCAAAAAAGCCCCGAACGCAATGGCAGAAAAAGCAAGCAGTGCTGTGGCAGGCAATGTGTTTTTTATAATGTCGGATACCTTACGTTTGGTAATGTAAGACCTTCGCAAATAAGGAAATTTAATTACGAATACCTGTGAAGAAGAAACAGGAAATAATTTTTGATACGAATATTTTTTATTATCCAGGTAAATACTGCTGCCTTTATCGTTTACATTATGAATAGATACAGGCGACAAATCATTGAAATACATTAAAAACTGTGTAGAAAGAGGTCGGTCTCGCCCCAAATCTTTGTTAATAATATCCACCGATGCTTTATCTGCTCGTTGCCCAAGCATCATCCGGGCAGGGTCGCCCGGAAGCACATTGAACAATAAAAATACAACTGTGATAACGCCTATTAATACAAGCAATCCATAGAATAACCTTTTAATAATAAATTTTATCACAAATTATAATACTTATTAAGTGAATGTATGTGTGTTACTAACCCGCCTGTGGGCAAAAACTCAATATATTTAATTCTGTTGAGCCTGTTTTTCAATATGATGTTTTATCTTCACATCGTTATATGATGGAAACCTGTGATAATGCCACATATCTTTAACGGTACCGCCTTTCAGCAACATTAATCCGGGATTGGAACGTATCATTGTTTTCAAAACCGTTCCATCCGTGTTGTAAAAATCAACCTTTGTTCCGGTTTCCTGTTTAAACTTTTCAATGGTTTCTTTTGTT
>JANYDQ010000367.1 GCA_025363555.1 Bacteroidota bacterium
TGCTGAAATTTTTTCAGCAAATTTTAAATCGAAAAATCAAAGAACTACTATAATTATCACTATTTACAAACTATTCCCAATTATTGAAATATCAAAGGTTGGACAGTAGTGATATTTTACGTTGTTTTTAAGTTGCTCACCAATTACCCCATCTCATGGGGAGAGGGGATGAAGGGTAGAGGTATTAAATTCTATTCGTTTTACTTCTCAATAAAAAATCCACCAACACCAATGCCGCCATAGCTTCCACTATGGGCACAGCGCGGGGAACTACACAAGCATCGTGCCGACCCTTTCCCTGCATCTCCATCGCTTCTCCTTTATTATTTACTGTATCCTGCTTTTGCATAATAGTTGCAACAGGTTTGAATGCTACGCGAAAATAAATATCTTCTCCATTGCTTATTCCTCCTTGTATTCCACCGCTGTGATTGGTTTTTGTTCTTACATCTTTAGACTTTGGACTTTGGACTTTGGACTCTATAAACTCATCATTATGCTCACTCCCTTTCATTTTCACTCCTTCAAATCCACTGCCATATTCAAAACCTTTTACTGCGTTTATGCTCAGCATTGCTTTTCCCAAATCAGCATGAAGTTTATCAAAAACAGGCTCTCCAAGTTTGGCAGGTGTTCCTTTTATTACACAACTTATTATTCCTCCAATGGTATCTCCTTCTTTTTTTATTTGTTCAATGTGATGAATCATAGTTTCTGCAATCAATTCATCCGGACACCGGACTGCATTGGTTTCTGTTTTTGAGAAATCTAAATCGTGATAATCTTTCAGCAATTTAATATCTCCTACCTGTGAAGTATAAGCATTAACAGTAATTCCATGCTGTTTCAAAATGAGTTTTGCAATGGCACCTGCCACCACACGGCTTACCGTTTCTCTAGCTGATGAACGACCTCCTCCGCGGTAATCTCTTATTCCATACTTTGCTTCATACGTATAATCAGCATGAGACGGGCGATAGACATCTTTAATATGTTCGTAATCTTTGGGCTTTTGGTTTTCATTCTTAATAATAAAACCAATGGGTGTGCCTGTAGTTTTGCTATCAAATATTCCGGAAAGAAATTCTACTGTATCGCTTTCTTTGCGTTGAGTAACGATGCTTGATTGTCCGGGTTTTCTTCGGTGCAGTTCACTTTGCACAAAACTGATATCAATGGTTAGCCCGGCAGGACAGCCATCAATGATGCCACCCATGGCTTCCCCATGCGATTCGCCAAAAGTGGTGAGTGTGAATAGTTTTCCGAAGGAGTTGCCAGACATAAATTATAAATTCTAATCTCTAAATTCTAATTAGGGAGCACAAAATTAAGATAATTAGTCAGTGAAATTTTATTCGTTAACAAATAAAGTTATTATGATAGCATGCAAAGGTTTATTTATTTAAAACATCTATTTAGTAAACTAACATTTAAATTCTTTGATATGAAAAAGATTTCTCAACATTTTAACGTTAACAGAAGGGAAATTGGTGATTGAACAGGCAGGCAAGGAAGGGGAAAAGTGAAAAGCCCTAATGGGTAATTAAAAAAATGCGATTTAAGAGGTGTTGTTTTTAGGTGGAGCTATATGAAGGCAAAAAAATGCGTTCGGCTACGGGCTCAAAAAGGGGTTTGGCTGGCATCGATTGAGTTGCAAGCACTACCGATGATGCTGCAAGCACTATCGATGATGCTGCAAGCACTACCGATGATGCTGTAAGTAAGCACTACCGCGGATGCTGCAAGCACTCGCGATGATAAGAAATGGAAACAAAAATTGGAGAAATGGGCTTTTAAGAAAAGAAACTATATATTAAGGTATAAAATGAGACCTCACCTCCGACCCCTCCCCTTGATGAAAGGGGAGGAGGCGTTTCCTGTGGAGCGGTGTTTGACTTTAAAATGAGGCCTCACGGCCGACCTCCATGGTAACTTAATGACATTGCCAAAATTGTTTCCTTTTTTCTTTAGCCGGACGGCTATGCCCCCTGCCCTTTCCACAAGAGAGGAGTGACGGTGGGTGATGTTCGTTCTTGAAGCAGCGCAGCGTGAGGGATTGTAACGGAAATCCTTTTTTGTTGCGTTGCAAAAGGCGGGGGACAAAAAAGATTGTAGTGAAAAGCCCGACCCCCGATTCTTCATCGGGGGCACGCCCAAAAACAAGAAATTTTTTTTATTTTTAAGAAACCTCTAAAGGGGCAAAAAGCCCATTCGGAGGATAGTGCTAACCAGTGAACGCAGCAGGAGGGCAGGGGGATATTAGAGAAGAAGCAGGTGGTTGCCCGCCCTACTTATTTTTATTACATGTTTTGCATAATATAACCTTACACACTGGAATGGTTTTGTTGGTAATATTGAGTACATAGAAGCCAATTTACTTCGGCTTTTGGTTTATTTCTAAATCTTAAAATTATATAATCTATTATAAAGGTTTTGTAATGCAAATGTTTTAAAAAGTAAACACCTTTGTGCCCTGAAATTTATAACACTTTAACTCCAATGAAAACGAAACTAATCATACCTTTAATAATGGTGCTGAACAGCGTCATGCCATTGCCGGCACAACCACCGGCTAATACAAAAAGTAACACTGATAATTATGCCACGGCAATGAACCTGGAGAATAATACCGCTGCGGAATTGCCAGCCGGGGAAACAAATGGTTCTTTTAATGTATATCCCGCCCCGGAGGCAAATGTGTTTACCATTTGTTATAACCAAAATTGTACGGTGGTGCTTATTAATATAAGAAACGAACAACGGGAATCGGTTATTATTAAAAGATATTCGTTACCAACAGAAAGTTTTGATTTGAGCGATCAGGGAAAAGGAATTTATTCCATAGAAGTATTGGCAAAGGTACCTGATATTGATGCAGACGCTGACCAGTTTCAACAACGCCTGATACGGGAAGTGAAGAAGGTGGTGGTGGAATAGGAATTGAAGGGCTGAAATTTACCGATTTATTATTACAGCGTCAGCTTTGCAGGATTGAACCCATGAAGCAAATGCACCAAAGTACTGCTGACCCCCACCTCCGTGCTGGCACTTAATAAGAAATACCACAAAGCACTTATAGAAGTTGATTGCATGGATTAGTATTTTTGTGGCTTATTCATTATGAAGTTGTCAAAAGTTGATTTTTAATAACTCCCAAGGGTATCTATTAATTGTAAAACAATAATATTTACCATTGGGAGAAAAAAGAAACAATGATACGAAAAAGTTTAATAAAAAAGAGATTTGTTCACATTTAAAATT
>JANYDQ010000081.1 GCA_025363555.1 Bacteroidota bacterium
CAAAAACAAAATGAAAAAAAATTACACAATTATTGCATTGACATTATTAAGCATAAACAGTTTTTCACAAGTACCGAATTGGGCATGGGCGAAAAGTTCCGTAGGAACTAGTTATGATTTGGGTTCAGGTATCGCAGTTGATGGAAGTGGAAATAGTTATGTTGTTGGTTATTTCTTTAGTCCAACCATTACTTTTGGTTCCTACACTTTAACAACATCAATAAAACTAACCGAAAAGGTAGAATGAAAGAGCAACGTACGATAGATAAAATAGCTGAATTAGAAACCACTATTGCTGCTGCCAATGCTGCGGAAAAGGTGGATGCTATAAATCTGCTTGCTTTTGAAATACGTAACTCCGACACTCAACATGCTATTTCGCTTTGTAAACAGGCACAACAACTTTCATCTGAAATAAATTATTCTGATGGTAATGCAACAGCACTTACCAATGAGGCATTTTGTTATGTTCAGATTACCGATTATGAATTGGGAATGGAAAAACTGTTTGAAGCACTTGCTATATTTGAGGAGTCGAAAAACGAAAAAGGAATAGCACAGGTTCACTATAATTTATGTTTGATTTATTTCCGGTTCAGCGATTTTAACAGTGGGCTTGATAACATTGTAAAAGCACTCGCTTACTTTAAAAAAGTAAATGACAATGCTGAAATAGCACGCTGTTATTTTCAGATGGGATTTTTATATAATTCGCTAAACGACAGCACCAGTGCAATTGAATACTTTAACCAAAGCATAGAATTAAGCCGCGAAAATAAAAACAAAGCTGTGCAAGCTGCTTCTATAATGGGGCTGGGGCAGGTGTATCTTAATGTGAAGGAATACGATAAAAGTGCGGTGCATCTATTGGAAAGTATGGCTATTCGTGAGCAAATAGAAGATTGGAGAGGATATGCAGCAGCTCTCAACGCGTATATGACGCTTTGTTTTGAGACAGACAAATATAAGGAAGCGGAAGAAATTTCTATCAAAGGAATAAAACTGACAAAAGAACTTGGCGACAAAATGGGCGTTTCTCGCTTTATGCTTGACCTTGGTAAAATTTATTTCAAACAAAATAAGATAGATGAAGCGGAGCAAACTATTTTAGATGCATTGGAAATAGCCAACAAAATAAATTTACGAATGGCTATGGGTCCGGCTCATTCAGCACTTTCAGAAATATATGAGTTGAAAGGTGATTTTGAAAATGCGCTTTTACATTATAAGATATTTCATAAAGTGAAAGAAGAAATGCTGAATACAACTGCTGCTATGAAAGCAAAAAGTATTCAACTGATGAGTAAAATTGAAAACGCACAGCAGGAAGCAGAAATAAACCGACTGAAAAATGTAGAGCTAAAAAATGCTTATAATATAATTGCTGAAAAAAATAAAGACATTACCGATAGTATTAATTATGCAAGAAGAATTCAGCAGGCAAAACTTCCGAAAAAAGAAGAGATACTGTCTTCACTGCCGCAAAGTTTTGTTTTGTTTAAACCAAAAGATATTGTGAGCGGAGATTTTTATTTTTTTAAAGAGATTTCAGCAGGGACTTCCCTTGTTTTTCTGGCTGCTGCCGATTGCACAGGACACGGTGTGCCGGGCGCATTTATGAGTATGATAGGTTCGGAAAGATTGGATGATGCTGTTTCGCAAACTTCTAACGTTTCAGAAATATTAAAACAACTTAACAAGGGAATTAAAGCGTCCCTTCGTCAATCCGACAGCGAAGAATCTACTAAAGACGGAATGGATATTTCGTTAGTAAGTTTAAACCTGCAAAGTGGTGCCACAAGCTTGAATTACGCTGGTGCAAATCGCCCGCTATGGATTGTACCTGCCCAGCAATTAACAACTAACAACCATCAACTAATAGAAATTAAAGCTACTAAAAAAGCCATTGGCGGTTATACTAAAGATAATGAGGAATTTGAAGAGCACGAAATAAAATTAAATAAAGGAGATACATTCTATCTTTTTACCGATGGATATGCCGACCAGTTTAACGGGAAAGATGGCAAAAAACTAATGGCAAAAAGGTTTAAGGAAATAGTATTGAACATCCAAAATAAAACAATGGAAGAACAGGAATTGTTTTTAAATGATTTTATTGAAAACTGGAAAGCAGGAGCAGAACAAGTGGATGATATATTAATAATAGGAGTGAGAATATAAATTACAGAATGACGATGAGCAATGTTTTTGCTTATTATCATAAAAACCCTAACCCTAACAGCGGCAGCTTCAACATATACCTAAACAAACAATACAAAACCCTAAAAACAGAAGTAACAGATGTGCTTGGCAAAATAGTTTATACATCCAAAGAAAAAGAAACGAATACCTTATCATTAAACCTTAACATCCCCAAAGGTTTGTATTTTGTTTCTATTACCACAGAAGAAGGAAGAATAAATAAAAAGGTGGTGGTGGAGTAAAGGCTGGACGCCTTGTTAAATCCAGCCAGCGCGAGTGTCCCACTCGTACTGATTATTAGGTGGCGTCCCGCCACCACCCGCTGGACGAGATTTGCAAATCACAAAGGTACGAAACCTTTTAAACACCTTAATAGATGTCGCTCCTACGGAGCTTAGTATTGACTGTTTGTTAATCTTTTCTATTAATATGTCACTCCCCTGTTCAGCGTAGTTGTGCCGTGAATCATTTATCAAGATGACAAAGATAAGTGAATGTTGTATAAAAGATGATAGCAGGTCTATCATAAGCAATGTGCAAGCATAGCTTATAAACCACCTCTCGGTGCTTTTTGAGTAATCAAACGG
>JANYDQ010000095.1 GCA_025363555.1 Bacteroidota bacterium
TATGGTGAAACAGAAGATTACGGATTTACAGTAATAGTACCTACAGTATGTTCTGGAACTCCTGCTCCGGGAAATACAATAACTTCATTTGCCCCTCCTGTTTGTTCAACCAATTCATTTACTTTGTCATTGCAGAATGCAGGAACTTTAGGTTCCGGTATTTCTTTCCAATGGCAATCATCTCCAAATGGAAGTACATGGACAAATATTGCAGGAGCAACTGCTAATACATACACTACTACTCAATCTGCCTCTACTTATTACTATTGTTACGTTACTTGTGCAGCAAGTGGGTTATCAAATGTATCTTCTTCTTTATTTATGAATCAAAATGCTCCATCCAATTGTTATTGCACACCACCACAATCTTCCAATTACTTGTGTTGCGCTATGTATATTAGTAATGTGGTTACAACCGGTGGTATTACTAATTTTTCTAACGCAACTACAGAAGGAACTGCCTCTTATCAAAATTACAGTGCAACAAAAATAGCTACCCAAGTACCAGGTGGTACATTAACAATTTCCGGCACTAATAACGGATACGGTATGGACTATAAAGTATTTATTGACTTTAATGATAACGGAAGTTTTGCTGATGCGGGTGAAAACGTTTTGGGTTCTCCAATGGGTAATACAGCTCCGGGAACAGTTAGCGGAACATTTACTATTCCGGCAGGAACTCCGTCCGGAACTCACAGAATGCGTGTTAGAGCAGAATATTATGGTACAGGGTATCCTGTAGATGCTTGTTCTTTGCTTTCGTATGGTGAAACAGAAGATTACGGATTAACTGTACCTGCTTTACCATCTACCCCTCCTAACCCTGTTGAAGTGGGAACTCCAACTTGCGCGGCAGGTGGAACTATTCAGGCAGTGGGAAGTGCACCGGGTGGTGAAACTTGGTATTGGCAATCAACAGCTACAGGAACAAGCACTGCTTTACCTGCTGCAACTAATCAAACTATTTTTGCAAATGGTACTTATTATATACGCTCACAAAACAATACTTATTTAACATGGTCAACAGGTGCGGGTTCAGTTGTCGTTTCCGACTTCCCTTCCGGTCCTGCTGCTCCAAGTATTACCACACCGGGCGGTAACCCTGCCTGTGGAAGTGTTGTCCTTGTTTCTTCTGCTCCGGGTTCAGGAACTACTAATTTCTGGCAAGGCACAAATGCAACAGGTACAAGCACTGCGCTTAATGCAAGTACCAATTATTCTGCAAACGCTAATGTTACATATTATTTAAGAGCACAGGATAATTCTTCAGGATGCTGGTCAACGGTAACTTCTGTGGTAGTAAGCACTTATCCTTTACCTACAGCCCCTGTAGTGAGTGCAACACCTACTTCAATATGTCCAGGTGGAACTACTGCTTTGGCTGCAACCGCACCAAGTGCACCTGCTACAGGTTATACTGTTTCAGACATTACATTTGCTCCTAACACTGCACCGGGAAGTACTAATGCGGGTCCAGTAGGTGATGATGTTGTTGCAACAGCTGCAATTGGTTTCCCATTTAGTTTTTATGGTACAACTTACAATAATATATATATTTCCACCAACGGGTTTTTATCCTTTGATGCTGCTGCTGGTGCAGGATGTTGCTCCGGGCAGGTTCTTCCGAATACTGCCGCTCCAAATAATGTTATTGCTGTATGCTGGACCGATTTGAATACCAGTGCTGGTGGAACTATTGATTATTATAACCTTACCAGTCCAAATCGTTTAGTAGTAAGATGGAATCACGTATTCCATTATTCTTCGGGCGGTGACCAGGTAACAAGTGAAATAGTGCTTTTCCAAAGTGGTTTAATCGAAATTCATACTACAAATGTTTCAGCTGTCGGAACCATGACTGCCGGAGTTGAAAATGCTGCTGGTACAGTAGCTACAGCAATTTCAGGAGCTAATGGAAGTACTACATACTCTACCACTAATCATGGATATCGTTTTAGTCCTATTCAACCTATTGGTTTTCTTTGGACACCTAATGGTGTTGGAAGTGGTATAGCTGCAGGTAACGAAACATTAGCAAATACTAATGCTACTCCTACTGCAACTACAACTTATACAATGACACTAACTGACCCTGCACATAACTGCCAGAATTCAAGTACTGTTACAGTTAACGTATTATCAACACCTCCGGCACCAACCACAACAGGTGGTTCTACTGCTTGCGGTTCGGGTACTGTTACTTTATCAGCAACAGGAACCGGTGGAACATTACATTGGTACAGGGTAGCAACAGGGGGAAGTATTATTGGAACAGGAAGTTCGTTTACAACCCCGGTTATTAATGCTGACTCTACTTATTATGTAGAAGAAACAAATGGTACTTGTATCGGACCAAGAGCGTCTGCGCTTGCTCACCTTACACCTGCGCCAACTATTACAGCTACCAGCAATGTAACTTTTGTTTGTATAGGCGGGGGTAACTCTACTGCTAACCTATCGGTTAC
>JANYDQ010000109.1 GCA_025363555.1 Bacteroidota bacterium
GTCTTCACTTTCCTGCTTTTTGTAAATTTTACTTTCATCTACCGGGTTGGCAGCAAAAATTTCACTTAATGGTTTGGTGATGTGAAATTCCGAGCAGGTTACAAAACCAGATGGAGAATTGTTTTTTATCCGTTGAGCAAATCCATTGCTCATTAATAATGCACAGGAAATAAATAGTAATGCTTTTTTCATTTTAGTAATAATTCTTTTTGTTAGAGATGAGGCAAAAGTAGATAATTTACCCTTAAAACTATTTCCATTTTATACAATTTCGATGGAAGTTATTAAAAGCGAGGTGAAAAAATTGATTTCATTAAGCCCTAACTGCGGAATGAATCGGGATCGGTAGTTTATTAGCTTAACACAAATTAACACTTCATTACAATAAAATGTTTTGTACTTTCGTCCCATAAAAGAACATCCCCATTGAGCCTTTTAAATAGTACTTTTGCAACCTGTTTATGTTTACATTACTAAAAAAGGAAATCCGTAGTTTTTTAAGTTCGCTCATTGGCTATATCGCTATATGTGTTTTTTTGCTGCTGCTAAGTTTGTTTATGTGGGTAATTAATTCCAACTCCAACTCGAGTTTCAATGCCAATGTGCTGGATAGCGGCTATGCTAATATTGATTCTCTGTTTATTATCGCACCGTGGGTATTCCTGTTTTTAATACCTGCCATCACCATGCGTTCGTTTGCCGATGAAAAAAAAGCAGGAACCATAGAACTCCTTTTAACTCGCCCTTTAACCGATTTACAAATTATACTTGCGAAATATTTTGCAGGGTTACTTTTAGTATTATTCTCCCTGCTGCCTACCTTAATTTATTTTTATTCGGTTTACAAACTGGGTAACCCTGTCGGGAATATTGATACAGGAGGAATGTGGGGTTCTTACATCGGTTTGTTGTTTCTCGGAGCAGGATTTGTTTCCATCGGCATATTTGCATCTGCCATAACAGATAACCAGGTAGTGTCTTTCATTATTGGTTTATTACTTTGTTTCATCATGTATATCGGCTTCGATTTTATGGGTTCGTTTTCTCTTTTTGGTAAAATAGATAATATCATTATTGCTTTGGGAATCAATAATCATTATGGTTCCATGAGCAGGGGAGTGATAGATACGAGGGATGTGATTTATTTTATTAGTATGATAGCAGTGTTTATTTTAGCAACACGGACGGTGCTGGAGAGTCGGAAATGGTAAATACTACGAATTACGAAATTTTTGCGAATTACGAATCAAGGTATAAAAAAAAGAGGGAATATAAGTGGCAATAAGCTTTTAAAAAAACTTCGCGGACAATTTAACACGAAATGGAAAAAAATAATTTACGAATCTTTGCGTTTCAATTCGTAATTCGCAAAAATTCGTTATTCGTTGTATGAAAAAAAGAAATAAAAAAAGAGATTTACTCTCACTTGGTTTAGCCATTGTCATTATGACAATGCTGAACTATGTGGGCTCTTTTGTGTTTCATCGTTTCGATTTAACTACTGAAAAACGGTTTACACTTGCCGATGCCACTAAAACATTATTGGGAAAACTGGACGATGTGGTGTATGTTAAAGTATATTTGGAAGGTGATTTTCCGGCAGGTTTCAAAATGCTAAGAAACGAAACCAAAGAAATGCTGGATGAATTCAGAACGTATTCCCATGATAATATCGAATATGAATTTATCAATCCTTCGGCTAACCCGGATAAAAAGCAACAGGAAGAAGTATATAAGCAGCTTTATAAAAAAGGTCTTCGACCCCGCCCGATAGAAGACAGCCAGGATAATAAAAAAACCGAACAGGTAATTTGGCCAGGTGCTATAGTTAGTTACAAAGGGCATGAAGCACCCTGGAATTTACTGAAAACACAAACCGGTAAGTCGGCAGAAAACCAGTTGAATTTATCTATACAGTCATTGGAATATGAGTTTGCAAGTTGTATCTGCAATTTAAGTGTGGTGATACAGCCCCAGGTTGCTTTTCTTCAGGGGCATAATGAACTGGATACATCACAGGTAAAAGACCTCACTGTTGCTTTGCAGGAGTTTTATATTGTAAAACGAATTACCCTTAATGAACGACTGGATGCCCTGGATGGACTAAAAGCCATTATCATTGCCAAACCTGATTCCTCTTTTTCAGAAAAAGATAAACTGATTATTGACCAGTTTATAATGAAAGGCGGAAAAGTGCTTTGGGCGCTAGACCCTCTTAATACCAGTTGGGACAGCATTAGAAAAATGGGCGAAACCATGGCTGTGCCAAAGGACTTAAATCTCGATAATATGTTGTTTAAATATGGGGTCCGGATAAATCAAAATTTAGTGGTGGATTTAAAATGTTCTTCTATTCCCATTAATGTGGGGATGAGAGGAGAACCGCCCAATATTATTCTAAGACCTTGGATATTTAGTCCTTTAGCAACACCAGTCAACACGCACCCTATTACGAAAAACCTCGATTTGGTAAAAATGGATTTTGGCTCAAGCATTGATACCATTTCTGCTTCGGGAATCAAGAAAAGTATAATTCTGCGTTCGTCAAAAGATTCTAAAACGCTGATTACCCCGGTACGTGTCTCTATTGCGTTTGCTCATCAGGACCCTCCTCCAAAAATATTCACAGACCCTCCTCAAACTATTGCCATATTGCTTGAAGGAAAGTTTAAATCCGTTTTTGAACATCGTACATTTCTTGCAAATCCTGCACAGGACGAGTTGTTCAAAAAAGAGATGAACTACCAGGGGGTAAGTGTAAATAATAAGATGATTGTGATTTCGGACGGTGATATTCTGAAAAATGACATCCAGGCTAGTACGGGAAAAACCTATCCGCTGGGGTACGATAAATATACTAATCAAATGTATGGCAACCGAAATTTTATTCTCAACTGTATGAATTATTTGTGTGACGATTCCGGTTTGATAAGTGTTAGAAACCGTGAACTCACCCTCCGTTTGCTCGACAAGAAAAAAGTGGAAGCAGAACGAATGAAATGGCAATTGATTAATACCTTTCTGCCTTTGTTGTTAATTATTGCCTTTGGAATTTTTCAGAATTACATGCGGAAAAGAAAGTATGCAAATTAGTTCATTGGTTCATTGGTTCAGTAGTTCATTAGTAGTAATTTGTAAATAGTGGTAACTCATAACAAAAAAATGAAAAAAAACAGGGTAGCAGTAATTTTAGTAATTGTTTTAGGTGTATTATCCTTTTGGTTTATTTCTCATAATTATAAAGGAACCATCAAAGAAACGCTCAAGGATTTTGCTGTGGAGGATACCGCTTCGATTACCAAAATATTCCTGGCAGATAAAAAAGGCAACACCGTTTCGCTGGAAAGACAAGGACCGGGACAATGGACAGTGAATGGAAAATATGACGTAAGAAAAGATGCCATAAAAATATTGTTAACTACCATTCGCAAAGTGGATGTGAAAGAGCCTGTGGGTAAAGCGGCAATGGATAATATAATAAAGAGACTTGCAGGAAATGCAGTGAAGTGTGAGATCTATCAAAACAACAAACTGACAAAAGCCTATTATGTAGGTTCAGAAACGCAGGATGAGACCGGCACCTATATGATTTTGATTGACCCTGAAACCATGCAGACATCTGCAAAGCCATTTGTAACCTATATTGCCGGATTTGAAGGGTATTTAACCACCCGGTATTTTACAGAAGAAAAAGGGTGGCGGGACAGAACGGTACTGCATTATAATCCAAACGATATTGCATCAGTAAAAATGGAGGTTCCGTTTAAACCGGAATTGGGATATGAGTTAAAAATAAGAGGAAACAATGATTACCAGGTAAAAATGATTGGCTCTGGTACTGTTTTAAATAATATTGATGAAATAGCAGTGAAACAGTATTTATCCTATTTTCAACAACAGAACTTTGAGAGTTTTGAAGTTGGTTTAGATCAAAAGCAAATTGATTCGGTATTAAAACACCAACCGATTAATATATTAACTGTTACTGATAAAAAAGGAAAAACGAATACCCTTAAATTTTTTGCTAAAAAACCAAAGGATATTGGAATGAAAGATATTAAAGGCAATGTAATAGAATTTGATTTAGACAGAATGGATGTCTTACTAAACAACGGAAAAGATTTTGTAATGGTTCAATATTTAATTTTCGGAAAAATACTGCCGCCTGTAGATTATTTCCAGGCTAAAAGGAAATAGTTTTGTTAAAAGCCTTTCCTAAAGTTTAAAATTTCCTCCTTCTGAATTCAGAACAAATAATAGAAGTAGCAACCGCAGCATTTAACGATTCCGCTTCTCCACCAGAAGAGTTGAAATGTGAAAACGATGGAATATTTATTTTATGAGTGATGCAGGGTAAAAGGTTTTCGGAAATTCCTTTCGATTCATTACCGATTACAATAAAACCGTTTGCAGACAAAGGTTGTGTGTAAATATTGTCCCCTTCCAGCAGTGCCCCGTATATCTTTTGAGGGTTGTCATTTCCCGCATTCTCCGATTGATTATTAAAAAAAGCCGGTAAATCCATATAATAAACCTGTACTCTCGAAACGGAGCCCATGGTGGCTTGTATCACTTTCGGATTATAAAGTTCCGCTGTTTGCTCACTGCAAATAATGGTTTCTATTCCAAACCAATCGGCTATGCGGATAATGGTGCCTAAGTTTCCGGGGTCTTTTATGTCCTCTAAAACCAACGTCAGTTTATCTTTTAATGAATCCATGTTCAACTGGCAGGTTGGGATTTCGCACACGGCAAGCACTTCGTTGGGAGAGGTGAGAGAGGAGATTCGTTCGAGTTCACTTTCTTTTATTTCAAAACGTTCTATGGAAGCATCTATTTTTGTGGTTCTGAAAAAGTCGGAAGTTGCATAAATTTGTCTTACCTTAATGGTAGAAGTTATTAATTCGTTTACCAGCTTTTTTCCTTCGGCAATAAAAAGTTGATGCTCTTCTCTGAATTTTTTCAGTTTCAAAGATTTAATAAATTGTATTTGCGATTTTGATAACATAAAATTAGTATTGGAAATAAGTATTGAATATTGTTGGTGCTTTACAACAAAGTATAATGAATGGGCTCAAAGGTATTGATTTTAAGTCAGTATAAACGCCAATAAAACTATCTGACAATGATATTTTTGAAAAGCTTACCGGTCACCTCAAGCGTAACTCCTGTTTTGGCTAAAGTTACTTTCCCCAAAAAATTAGTTGCTAAAACCGAAACTAAAGATGCCAGTGATAAATAATTTTACTAAATAAGTGTTGTTGGTTTAATTGAAATAACTATCTTTGCCGTCCAAAATAAAAAAAAAGGAAAATGAAACCAGGAGTTCACCCAGAAAATTATCGTTTAGTAGTATTCAAAGATTTGAGTATTGATTATTCATTCATCACAAAATCGTGTGTAGAAACAAAGGAAACTGTAGTTTGGGAAGATGGTAAGGAGTATCCGATTGTTAAATTGGAGATTTCGAATATGTCTCACCCGTTTTATACAGGTAAAGTTAAATTGGTTGACACGGCAGGACGTGTGGATAAATTCCGCACCCGTTATGCTAAAAAAGAAGCTCAATAGTTCTGTCAATTCTTATTCAAAAATCCCTCATCAAGCAATTGATGAGGGATTTTTAGTTTAATTTGAATGGCACTATTTTATTAAAACAGGTTTTAAAAAGATTTATATGGAACAAATGCCTACCCCTGCCAAGTTGTTTCCTTACCCTAACTCGTGGTATGTTATTGAGAATTCGGCAAATTTGAAACCGTTGCAAATACTGGAAAAAAAAATAGCCGGAAAAAACTTCGTGTTGTTTCGGACGGCATCCGGTGAGGTATGTTTGTCAGATGCTTATTGTCCTCACCTGGGTGGACATCTTGCCCACGGTGGTCATGTAGAAGCTGAAACGATTGTCTGCCCTTTCCATTATTTTTGTTTCGATACAAAAGGAACTTGCGTAAAAACAGGGTATGGCACCAAGCCCCCTCCAAAAGCAATTTTGAAGACTTATACAGTTAGAGAAAAGAATGGTTTTATAATCTATTGGCACCACGAAAACAAGGAAGAGCCTTTGTGGGAAGTGCCTGAAACGAATAATGAGAATTGGACACAGATTAAAACGATTGATTATATACTCACGAGTCATCCCCAGGAAACCACCGAAAATAGTGTAGATGTGGGACATTTTTCAGTGGTTCATAAATACAGCAATATTATTACGTTGAAAGAATTGCAGGCTGAAGGTGCTTACCTGAATGCTTGTTACGGGTTTAACAGGGCACCTGAAGGCTTTATTGGCAAAGGGACACAAGGCATAAAAGCAGAAATCAATATTCACGTATTTGGATTAGGTTATTCGTTTGTGGAAGTCGATTTGCCGGAAATGAAATTAAAAACACGACAATATGTTTTTCCCACTCCTTTGGATGGAAACAAAATAAATTTGAAGATAGGAATGAGTGTGAATAAAAAATTTAAGTCTGCTAAAATTCATCCGGCATTAGCCATTATTCCTAAAAAAATGCTTACTAAAATTTTATTGAACAAGGCATTTACTGGCTATGCTCATGATGTGAAACAGGATTTTAAAATATGGGAAAATAAAGTGTATATGGATAATCCTGCTTTGGCAAAAGGAGATGGTCCCATAGGGAGATACCGTCAGTGGGCAAAACAGTTTTATTAATAGTAAAAATGGTTAGAGCTACACTTATCTTATTTTATTTTTTGATTTCATCGGCTGATGAGTTGCAACAAGGAATTGATTATTTTAACGCAAGGGCAACTAATGCGAAGGGGTTGCAGGCAGAAGAAACCAACATTAATAAAGCAATACAGGTGTTTGAAAAGATGCTGAAAGAAAATGAAAACACCGAAGTGGCAGGTGCATATTACCTCAAAAGCCTTAATTTCAAAGGTCGTTTTGTGATGATAAATATCACTGACAAAAAAGAAATATTCACAAAAGCAATAGCCATAGGAAATAAATTAATAAAACAGTTTCCAAAAAGCGGTCCTATTCGATTTGAATTAATTTCATCTATTGGATTGCAGGCAGAGCTAAACGGGGTTTTAAAAAGTATTCAGAATGATGTGTTGAAGCAAATGCTATATCATGCACAGCAGCTCATAAAAACCGATTCCATGTATATGACCGGTGGAGGTTGGAAAGTACTTGCAATAATAAATTACAAAACCCCCGCCATTCCTTTAATACTTACCTGGCCCAATAAGGAATTTGCAAAAGCACTTTTAAAAAAATCATTGATTTATTTCCCCACCAGTATTTCAAATAATTTTTATTTTGCGGAAGCTTTGTTTGAAAATAATGAAAAATTGCGGGCCAAAGTTTATTTTCAATTAGTCATTAAACTGCCACCCCGAAAAGATTATGTACTGGAAGATGAATTTTTTAAAATGAAAGCAAAAAAGTATTTAGACAAACTGATGTAATTAATTTTCTATTTTTGCTTTAACTAAAAACAAAAACATGAATAAAAAACCACCTTTCGATAAAACCAAAACAGCAAAAAAGGAGAATGTTCAAAAAAAACAACCTGCTTTTCTTTCTCCTACTTATTTAATTGCGGCAATTCTTCTTTTAGTAGTTATTATATATTCCAATGCGCTTCATAATGATATTCTTACTTTTGATGACAATGATTATTTTAATTATCCCGAAATCATTCACCTAAGCTGGGTAAATATCAAAACATTTTTTACTCATTATTATTTAATAATGTATCAGCCGTTGCCCGTACTTACCCTTGCTGTCAATTACCATTTCACGGCTTTGCATTCTTTTCCCATGCACATTTTTAATCTTGTTTTTCATTTAATAAATGTCCTTCTTGTTTTTCAATTCATTAAATTATTAACTAATAATAAAACATCAGCAGTTGTTATTGCTTTGCTTTTTGCTATTCATCCCATGAATGTGGAAGCTGTTTCATGGATTTCTGCCCGAAGCAGCAGCATGTACACCTGCTTTTATTTGTTTGCACTTATTTTTTATCTGAAATACATCATTGAAGGCAAAACAAAGTTTTTAATTTTTACTGGGTTGTTTTTTATCATTTCGCTTTTTTCAAAAGCCCAGGCAGTAACATTGCCTGGGGTAATGATGTTGCTGGATTATTATTTCGGGAGAAAATATTTGTCACCAAAAGTGTTGCTTGAAAAAATTCCTTTCTTTTTATTAAGTCTCACTTTTGGAATTATTACTTTGCTCGATAAAGACACCCAGTCCAATATTTCATCCGGTATGGTAAGCTCTTATAGCCTTGTGGATATATTTTTTATTGTTTGCCACTCCTTTGTATTTTACGTTACCAGGTTTTTTGTTCCCCTTGAGTTGTGCAGCATTTATGTTTATCCGCCAAAATCGGGTGCAATGCTGCCATTGGTATATTATTTTTCGTCTATACTATTTATCTCTTTAATTTATTTGCTGTTTAAATTCAGGAAAAACAAAGAAGTGGTTTTGGGCGCAGGATTGTTTTTGATAACCATTGCTATCAACATACAGCTTATTCCTTCGCGTTTATTCGAGGTAACCGACAGGTATGCTTATTTCCCATATATAGGTTTGTACCTGCTAATTCTTTTTTACGTAAACCGGTTGAAAGAAACCAATAGAATTAAATATTCCAATTACCATCCTTATTTTATTTTAGCACTGTTGTGTTATGGTGTGTTTTTTTCTGTAGCTGTGTACAGCCGAAACAAGGTTTGGCAAAATGACGATACTTTAATGACCGACATAATTAAAAAGAATCCCGAATCGCAATACCTTTACAGGGCTTATGGAAACAGGGGCTTTTATTACAAGCGAACCAACCGTGTACCCGAAGCAATTGCTGATTTTACGGAAGCAATAAAATTGAAACCAGACGACAGCCGTACCTATTTTAATCGCGCTTTAACTTATATGCTTATCAACGATAACGCAAATGCAACCGCTGACTTAACCGAAGCCATTCGGCTTGACCCGAAACAAGCACTGCTGTATGCCAACCGAACACAAACCAAACTTATTATGAAAGATACTGCCGGAAGCATAGCAGACGCTGAAACGTGTTTGAAACTGGATTCTGCAAATGCCGATGCCTACAATACACTGGCAACAATAGAATATGCAAAGGTTAATTATGATAAGTGCGAAAATTATCTTTCACTTGCACTAAAGTTTAATCCAAAATTTGCAATTGGATTTAAAAACCGGGGGCTTTTGTATTTAAAGCAAAATAAAAATGAAAAGGCATGTGCCGATTTTGAAACCGCATCTAACCTCGGAAACCAGGATGCCACCTCGCTGCACCAGCAGAATTGTCATTAAAGCAAAAAAAGCAGGCGCACTACATCGCCTGCTTTTTTGTTAAAGAAAATAAGTAGTTATCTATTAATTAAAATGGAAAAAGAAAAACACTACTGCTGCATATGCTTTATTTACTCCGCTGGCACTGCCTATACTGCTGCCTGAACTGTTACGAACAGTACCGTCAGAATCAATTTTACCGATACTACTGCCCGATTCGTTTCTCACCGTTCCATCCGAATCTAATTTTCCGACACTGCTTCCCGATCCGTTCCTGATGGTTCCATCAGAATCGATTTTACCAATGCTGCTACCGGAACTGTTACGAATGGTTCCGTCCGAATCAATTTTACCTACACTGCTCCCCGAACTGTTACGAATAGTTCCGTCAGATTCAATTTTTCCGTTGCTGCTTCCGCTCGAACTCCTGATGTCTTGTGCTTTGATAGTAGTAATACATACTAATAGCATACCTAGTAATGCCATACTTAATTTAATTTTTTTCATGGTTTTATTTTTTAAAAAGTTTATTTATTTATTAAGCAAATGTAGTACAAATTTTAAATACTAAGGCTAACATAATTAGTTTATATTTGTACTGTAATATTGAAACTTGTTTGCAGGAAAAGAATAAAACAAGTTCAGAAAAAACCAAAGAGAATGAAAAATAAATTTGGGCTCTTGTTATTTGTTGTTTTATTATTTTCAATACACACCCTGCACCTGGGGGCACAGACTGCTAATTTTACCGCAACACCTTCTTCCGGGTGTGCACCTCTTAATGTTACTTTCACTAATACTTCTTCCGGTTCATCAAGTTATTCCTGGACCTTCGGAAACGGTAATACTTCCACCCAAACCAGTCCAAGTGCTATTTATTACACTCCTGGCAGTTATACCGTAACACTCACTACCAATACCGGGCAGACACATTCGGTTACTATTACTGTTTATGCCAACCCTGTGGCAAGTTTTACAACCAGTACCTTGCCGGCATGTGCCGGAAGTTTGGTTAGTTTTAACAGTACATCTACAATAGGGGGCGGACCTATCAATTCTTATGCATGGGATTTCGGGGATGGAAACGGGACCACTACGGTTACTGGAAACACCACCCACAGCTATGCTAACGGGGGCACTTTTCCGGTTACCCTTATTATTACTGATGTGCATGGATGTACCAATAGTGTTATACTTCAGGTGTCGGTGCTTCCTGCCCCGGTGGCAGCTTTTTCCGGAAGCCCGATTTCTAATTGTGTTCCCCCGTTAACAGTTAATTTTACCAATGCCTCCTCCTCCACCGGGCTTACTACTTACAGCTGGGCGTTTGGTGACGGGGGAACTTCTACGGCTCAAAACCCTACTCATATATATAATACAACAGGAAATTATTCAGTAACCCTGGTGGTTACCCAGGGCAGTTGCAGCGATACGTTAACCCTTGTTAATTATATTACTATTCATAACATTGTGGCAGGCTTTACTTCAAACGTTACTTCCGGCTGTGCAGGCACAGCAGTTAGTTTTACAGATGCTTCCTCTCCCCTGTCGGTTTCAAGAAACTGGAATTTCGGAGATGGCTTTAGTTCCACAGCAGCTAACCCTACCCATACCTATAACTCTCCCGGCACTTATACTGTTTCGCTTTTAAATGCTACCGACCCCAGCGGCTGTTCGGATGATGATATTGTGGTGGGTTACATTACTATTTATCCTGCCCCGGTGGTTAATTTCACAGCCAACCAAACGGTGGGATGCACTAATCCGTTTACGGTTACGTTCAACAATACATCCACTAACGGCAGCACCTACAGTTGGAGTTTCGGGGATGGGGGAAGTTCTACTGCACAAAATCCTGTGCATACTTATTTGTTTGACGGAAATTATACAGTAACACTTTGGGTAACCAGCGCGAATGGTTGTGTAAATAGTTTTACCATTCCTAATTATATTCATGTTTCAGAACCAAGAGCCTACTTCTATTCCACTCTTCACGAAGGATGTGCTCCACTTCCTGTTAATTTTTACGACACCAGCTATTCGCCAAACGACCCCATTGTCAGTTATCACTGGACGTTTGGTGATGGAAGCCCTGCGCAAACTACCAGTACTCCATCTGTTTATCATTTGTATAGTTTACCCGGCACTTATACTGTTACCCTGCTCATAACCACATCGGCAGGATGCACCGCTACTCTTACCTTAACCAATTATGTACTGGTGGGCACTCCACCCGTTGCGGCATTCACTGTTATGGATTCCGTAATGTGTTATGGTGTTCCTGCCGTATTCAACGACCTTTCCACGAATGCCGATTCTGCACTGTGGTTGTTTGGTGATGGCGGCCACTTGAGCCTCGACCTGCCTTTCAGTCCTGTTGCCTATGTTTTCCAGGATACAGGTACCTTTTTTGTTATCCAGATTGCTTTTAATAATGGCTGCCCCGATAGCATAAGGCATAATTTTATGGTACATGTTCTGCCTGCAAAACCTCATTTTACAGACTCCACCAATTGTTCAAACCCTTATTCTGTTACTTTTACCAATACTTCCGAAGGAGCAGATTCAATAGTATGGAATTTTAATGATGGCTCCCCGCTGGTTAGTAATGTTAATGTGCTTAACCATGTATTCAGCAGCCAGGGTTCGCACAGCGTAACCATTACTGCCTGGAATTTCCAGACCGGCTGTTCTTTTTCTTATACCGGTTCTGTTACCATCCTGGTGGGGTCTGCCAGTTTTACAGCCACTCCACCTGCTGCCTGCGCTCCGTTTCAAACGGTGCTTACCAGTACTTCTGTCAATGCTTCCACCTACTATTGGATTTTAGGCGATGGTACACAGGTGCCTAACGTTACCTTTCTATCTCATTACTATCAGCAGCCGGGTGTTTACAATGCGCAACTGATTATACTGGATGTGTTCGGATGTGTGGATACGGCTACTGTACCCATTAATGCCTGGGGACCCACTCCCGATTTTTCGGCAAGCCCGGTTACCGGCTGCACGCCTTTAACCGTTACTTTTACTGACCAAACCATAGACTCCGGAACTCTTTCTTCGTGGATATGGATATTCGGAGACGGCACCATTTCTACCGTAACCACACCCGTTACCACGCATACTTATACAGTTTCCGGGACATATAATGTTACCATGACAGTAACCGACATTCATGGTTGCACCAAATCCATTACTCATTCCAATTATATTTCTGCCACCTTTCCTCATGCAGCAATGGCAATAGATACCTTTGCCTGTGCCGGAGATTTGCTAACCTTTAACTCCGCGGGAACTACCGCTGCCGGTCCTGCCATTTATTCGTGGACGTTTGGAGATGGAACCACAGGTATTGGAAATATTGTTACCCACAGTTATTCGACAGATGGAACCTATCCTGTTACCTTTACCATTAGCGATGTAAACGGCTGTTCGCAAACTTTAACTTCAAACATACTGATTCAAAGTCCTTCGGTTGCTTTTAGAGATAGTGTAACTGCCCAGGGCTGCGGGTTTACAACGGTTCACTTTTTCGACATGTCCACCGGAATTGGTATTAACCAATGGCACTGGCTGTTTGGCGATGGGGCTTCTTCTACCCAACCAAACCCTATTCATACTTATAGCACTCCCGGATATTATACCGTTACGCTTTTGGTAACCAATGCCGGTCCTTGTTCGGGAACGTATGTGGGAGACAGCATTGTGCTGGTTCAGGGTCCTTACGGCACGTTCAGTTTCTTCCCGCCTTCGGGTTGCACCCCGCTTACGGTGCATTTTACAGCCACCAGCGGCAACACTCAATCTTTTACCTGGGATTTTGGCGATGGTACAGTAGTTACTACTGTTGGCGATACCATTTCGCATACTTATACCCACGACATTGTGGCTACTCCTATATTACTAATGACAGATACCCTCCCCGATGGAACCATTTGCCAGTTGCCGGCTCCGCCCGCAGGGCAAATAACAGTGGCAACCACCGTACATGTAGAAATAGATTCGACCATTATTATACTTACCGAAGGCGAAACTGAACCTTTAAATGCTACCGTTACTGGCGTAAACGGTACTCCTTCTTTTTTATGGAGCCCCTCTACCCTGCTCGATTGCAGCACCTGCCAAAACACCATTGTAACCGGTGACGACAGCGGCCAAACCATAACCTACACCCTTACAGTTACCGATTCGGGCGGATGCCGGGGATTAGACACCGTTACCATTATTTACCTGCGGTGCGATGATAACAGCCTGCTTATACCCAACGTGTTTTCTCCAAACGGAGACCGGCTGAACGACCTCTTTCTTATTAAAGGCTTGTGTTTGAAAACAAATTTCTTGATACAAATATTTAACCGCTGGGGAATAAAAGTGTTTGAAACTACCGATAGAAACAATAGCTGGGATGGCAAAATAAATGGCGGTGCCGATGCTTCTGATGGGGTTTATTATTACATCATTACCCTCGACAAAACTACTTATACAGGATTTGTGCAGGTGATAAGGTGATAAGCTTCGTTTAATAAGCTGGGTCTGCTTCCAAATTATTTTTAAGTTTATTAATCCTGCTCCGGTAGCGGTTTTCGAACCCGATGCGATTAATTTTGCGTCAAAAGCATATCGCCTTCCGAAAGTGTCTAATTATTTTTCTCAAAAACTATCAAAACATGGTACAAGCGGTAGTTTTTTCTACTTTCAAAAAACAAAAAGTACCGAAAAGGTTGTAAATAAAGGTTTTTAAGAGGACAACATACAAGATTAAAAATTCTTGCTTTTATTAATAAACAATCAAAAAATGAAATAAGTAACATAGAAATATATTTTAGTGTGCACACTTAAATTCAAAGTAACCACTCTTTAATTCAAAGTAAGCACACTTTAATTTGAAGTAACCACTCTTTAATTCAAAGTAAGCACACTTTAATTTGAAGTAACCACTCTTTAAATTAAAGTAAGCACACTTTAATTTGAAGTAACCACTCTTTAATTCAAAGTAACCAC
>JANYDQ010000119.1 GCA_025363555.1 Bacteroidota bacterium
AAGCATATATTGATGAATACACATATAGGTTTAATAGAAGTTTTATGAAGGAAAATATTTTTGATAATCTTTTAAATCGGATGATGTTCAGCAAACCTCACACCTATAAAATGATTATAAACTAAATGCCTAATTCAATAATTTAATTCAGAAAATTACTAATAAGTAAGCACGAAATTTTCTTTACTTAAAACTGTTTTATAATGCTTCCAATCCATGGAAGCAACATGGTCTAATGCCGTAATTAAATTTTCAAAACCATACGGTTTTACAAGGTACATATCTGCACCGCCTTCGTAACATTTTTCAATATAACTTGGATTGGAAGTAGTAGAATACATTACCACTGCTATTTGTTGCAGCTCCTTCGAACTCTTTATTTCCTCTAAACATTCAATCCCGTTTTTTCTCGGCATATTAATGTCCAGAAAAACAATATCCGGTTTCCTGTTTCCAGCAACATCAAGATGCTTCATCAATTCCTCCCCGTCAAATAAACTAACCAGGTTGGTTTTTATTTTTAATTCTTTCAGCGCTTCGGCAAAAAGACCATGATCATCTTCATCATCATCCACCAAAAATATATTTACAGTATCCCCGCTATTTGATAAGTCTGTCATTGATTTAAATTTTAAAATCTTTAAAAATTGATATCAATAGCAAAATTAAGAATTCAATCCCATAAATAGTTATTTAATAAAAATAAAATTATACAATTGTTTCTCCACCTGAATTAATATTTAAGTACGAAATTTTCTTTTTTCATAACCACTTTTAAATACTTCCAATCTACCGAAACCAGGTGATTAAGTAATTTAATCAGGTTGTTATACCCCTTTGGTTTTTCAACATACAGGTGAGCACCGAACGCAAAACTGTTTTCAACATCCACTTGGTTCAAAGAAGTAGAAAACATTACCACAGGAATTTGTTTCAGCTTTTTAATTGCTTTTATTTCCTGTAAACATTCAATCCCTGTTTTTTTAGGCATACTAATATCCAGGAAAATGATATCGGGCTTTTTTTTATTCGGATTCTCAAAATAATTCATCAGTTCATTTGGTTCTGTCAAAAAATTTAAAGTGGTTTTAGAAGGCAGTTCACGAAGTGCTTCGCCAAAAATTAAATTTTCACTTTCATTATCATCTACCAATAATATATTGATAACGTCTGCACTGTTGGATTGGGTTTGTTTCATGGTATTTATATTATTAAGGAGTTTTTTTAAGGCGACAAAAATAAGTATTATGCTTTATGCAAATATTACATAAATTCTCTAAAAAGTTATATTAATTTTCACAGTTGCGTGAACTTTGTGAAGAGGGTTAATCATATTCTTCCGAGCCTAATACCCAGATGAACGATTGCACATCTATCATATCGCGGGGTTTCAAATCGGCAATGTCTTTTTTTATTTGTTTCACAAACTTCAGCAGCGAGCGGTAGGTGGTCCACCCGGGCGTTGACTGGTAATCAAACTCAAAACCATACACATGACCGGCTGCCTGTGTTACTCTTGGTTTTAAAAATATTGGCTTGGCAATAAAGCCGAACACGGTTTGCAGGGGCCAGGTACGCACACGGGTTTGTTTTCGGGGTAGTTGAGTAAGCACTTCGGCAAAGTGCTGAAACCTGTTTTTTATATCTGCCTTTCCATGTAAAAAATCAAACAGCCCCGGGCAAACAGTTTTGCCCCTTTGGGAGACTTTACCGCATCGCGCAATGCCATTTTTTCGAACGAAAACAACAAGTTGGTTTTCGTTTCTATGCCCACTGCCCGTTTAGCTATCTCCTTATATTTTTCTGCAGCAGGGTTTTAAATTCTTTGGCATTTAATAATTCATCGCATTTTAAAATGGGCTTTCCATTTATAATCCCGTTCCCACGCCAGGTATTTTTTATCATAAAATCCCTGCGGAAAAACGTGCAGAAATTTTTTGCGGCACTGCATCCGCTTTTCGGTTACTTCATCTTTTACAGTTTTCATGATTTCTAAATTTTTCCTGCAAATTTCGCGGAAAACGGGTACATAGTTACTATACCATTTGTAGAAATACTTATAGGTTAAATGGATTTCCCGGTTTAGGTAAGTTGAGTGGTAATGAAAACTTAAGTAAACCGAATGGCTTTGACAGGGGTGATTTTTGAAACAATAAAACTGGGAACTATCAGCATCAGCAGGCAACAGGTTAAGGTACCAATGTTGAGTAATGCGATGGTGTATATATTAATATCAATAGGAATAGCATCCATGTAATACTGCGACTTGTCTAATTTTAAAAATCGAAAATACTTTTGCAGCAGCGCCAGCCCAATGCCGAGCAGGTTTCCCCACATCATGCCTTTGGTAATTAAATAGCCGGCATTGTACAAAAATATTTTTTGAATGCTGAAATTGTTTGCCCCAAGAGCTTTTAATATTCCAATCATGTTGGTTCGTTCCAAAATTAAAATAAGCAAGGCAGTTATCATGTTTATGCCCGCCACCAGGATGATGAACGTAATAACAATAACAGCATTTACATCAAACAAATCGAGCCACGAAAACACAGCAGGATTACTTTGTCGTATAGTTTGCGAGCTTAGCCCTTGTCCTATCAGCGCGTTCACCTCATCGTTTACATGGTCCATCTTTTTAATATCTTTTAGGGCAATTTCAAATCCTCCAATTTGGTTTTCGTTCCAGTAATTTAATTTTTGAATCTGCCGAATGTCCACCAGTGCCAGTTTATCATCTATTTCAGAATATCCCGTTTCATAAATTCCTGAAATGTAAAACACCTTTGCTCTTTGTTCATATCCGCCCGAAATACTATCCGGTTTTTTAATTAAAAAATAAATCACCATTTTGTCGTTTAGTTTCAGTTCCAGCTTGTCCGACAAACTTTTAGAAATAACAATATCCCGCACCAAGCCCGTATCGTTTACCACAAACGTTTTTCCCTTCTGCAAGTTGTCTTTAATAAATTTCCAGTCGTAGTCAGCCCCTACTCCTTTCAGCAATACTTCTTCGTTAACGGTTTTGGTTTTAATAATTCCCACCTTGGTGGTATAAATCTGGACGTGTTTAATTTCAGGGTTAACTGCCAATGCTTCAAGAAAGGATTGTTGTTTATTAATGGGTTGGGGTTCGTTGCTTACGTTGCTGTCGTAATTGGTAATGGAAATATGAGAGCCGAAACCGATTATTTTCTTTTTAATCTCGTTTTGAAACCCTACTACAATGCATAGTGTCAATATCATGATGGCTAACCCAAGTGCAATGCCCAATACAGAAATACGAACAATAGGGCGGGAAAACCGGTTTGAATTTCCGTTACCCTGTATGATTCGTTTTGCAATGAAACGTTCTGTGTTCAAAATTTATTAGCTTTGCGATGAATTAAAAAATGAAAACACAAAAATACTATTTTACCGGTAAGATGATGCGTTATAAAATTTGTTTGTTGCTTTCGTTTGCCTTGCTTGCCAACAAAATAAATGCGCAAGGAATCACCCCGATTGATAACATCACCAAAACAGTGAACGATGTAAAGGTGGGAGCGTATCGCACCAGCGAATATCTTCCGCTCCTCAAAGGAAAATCGGTAGCAGTTGTTGCCAACCAGGCTTCTACTATTAATAACACCCACCTAGTAGATAGCTTGATTACATTAGGCATTCACATCAAAAAAGTATTTTGCCCCGAACATGGCTTTCGGGGCTTGGTAGATGCAGGCGAACGGGTGAAATCGGAAACGGATGATAAAACCGGGCTAAGAATAATCACCCTGTATGGTAAAAACAAAAAACCTGGTCCTGCCGATTTAAAAGACCTGGATGCAGTGGTGTTTGATATACAGGATGTGGGGGTTCGGTTTTATACCTATATCTCCACGTTGCATTATGTAATGGAAGCCTGTGCGGAAAATAATAAGCAACTCATTGTTCTGGACCGTCCCAACCCGAATGGTTATTTTATAGACGGACCAGTGATGGAAGATAAATACAAATCGTTTCTCGGAATGCACTCCGTACCCATTGTATATGGCATGACCATTGGCGAATATGCACAAATGATAAATGAAGAAGGCTGGCTGAAAGGGGGAGTAAAATGCAATTTAAAAGTAATTACCATTACCTCTTACGACCATAAAGATTTGTACCAGTTGCCCGTGAAACCTTCGCCCAACCTGCCTAATATGGCTTCTGTTTATTTGTATCCAAGCCTCGGTTTGTTCGAAGGCACTGTGGTGGCGGTAGGCAGGGGCACAGATTTGCCTTTCCAGGTAATCGGTTTTCCTTCCTTATTAAAAGCAAACTTTACATTCACCCCCCAGCCCCGCCCCGGAGCTATGGAACCAAAATATAACGGACAGCAGTGCAAAGGCTATAACCTTTCCGACTTTGGAAAAGAGTTTATGAAAGATTATAAAAAATTATATCTTTTTTGGCTTATTGGTACGTATAAAAATTGCCCGGACAAAGCAACTTACTTTGATGATAATTTTAATTACCATGCCGGGAATTCCGTTCTCAAACAGCAAATCATAGATGGAAAATCGGAAGATGAAATTCGTGTTACCTGGCAGGATGGAATTAAAAAGTTTAAGGTCATTCGCAAAAAGTATCTTTTGTATAAAGATTTTGAATGATGGTTTGTTATTAAGTAATAGACATTATATAGAGTATACAGAGTGAGGTCTGAATTATTTGGGCGTGTGCCCGATGAAGAATCGGGCACCGGGCTTTCCGCTCCAATCTTTTTTGTGAAGAACAAAAAAGAATTTCCGCTACAATCCCTCACGCTACGAATCCTGAAGTTCGGAGGTATCGCCCGTCATCCTGAGCTTGTCGAAGGATTCTAGGAGAGGGGTCGGGGTGAGGTCTGAATAAGAAATGTTCAAAATATAAAATATATGTATAGTATAAAAAGTAATGGTTTTTTCTATCAAAAAAATGCTGAATTTTTAATAATGCCATTTTGGCATTCATGTTTCTTGCTTGCCAGCCTTCTTTCCATTTTTTTCTATTGAAAAAGACCTCCAAATTTCATAAATCATTGATTTACATCTTTATAAGCTTTTAGGAGGGAATTTTACGGGTCAACGTAATTTTGTAGGGAGTAAAAAAATTAAGCGAAGAGCTTTTCTAACCTAAAGAGAAAAAATTTCACATCCTTCCCCCCTCTTAAATTAGCCCTAAACAATTTTAGTTTTGCGTTGTAAGATTCAGC
>JANYDQ010000121.1 GCA_025363555.1 Bacteroidota bacterium
AAGCATATATTGATGAATACACATATAGGTTTAATAGAAGTTTTATGAAGGAAAATATTTTTGATAATCTTTTAAATCGGATGATGTTCAGCAAACCTCACACCTATAAAATGATTATAAACTAAATGCCTAATTCAATAAATTAATTTCAAATGGTGGAGCACTTTTCTTTCGGTTTTTAAAATAGAAAACCGATATCCTATATATGCCATAAATTTGCCGAAACTATAATCGAAAGTGGAATTGTTTTTTCCTCTGAAAAGAAAGTAATCGGTCATTGCCATAGTGCCGATAAAGTACTTGCCGCTGTCGTAGCCTAACGCAAGGCGAATATTTAATTTTCCTGCTCCGCCTGCCAACTGGCTAAAGGTGGATTTATCTTCCCGTTCATAATACAAATGCTGCGCACCCACGCCCTGAACCAACGATGCGGTGGCATAACATTTTTTCAAAAATACAAATGTATAAATGTAACCAAAGTTTAACCCGAAGTTTTGGGTGTGAGCTTTTGGAGATATACGAGAGCGAATCGAAACTGGTGCGAAAAGATGCACTTACTAGAACAGGGTTTCCCGATGCCTGGAAATAGGAATAATAAACCCCTATCAGCAGCGAGCCGGCACTTTTCTTTTGCTGTTCCACAAAAGCAAACGAATTTTTATACGAAAATTGCCGGTAATTAGTAATGTAATAAGTGCTGGCGCCCATGTTTACTGCTTCTACATCTGTGCGAAGCGCCTGCGGATGTTCGTTCACCAGGTTATACGACCCCGAATTTTTAATGTAAAAACCTTTATAAGATTGAAAAAACATATCTGTTGTAAACTTTCTTTCATACAAGTTAAGCTGATAATCCTGGTATCTGGTTTCTGCTATGTTAGCAGCATCTGATGAATAAAGTTTAACACCGGTATTTACTATAAAGCTTGCCCAGCGGGAACTTACACTTACTCCCAGTTCGCTTTCCATGTTGGGCGAAAATGTGAGGGTGTTCCCGCTTTTCGGGTCGGTTAAACTGAATTGCAGAAACTGGCTGGTAACCGGAAGTGTTATTAATAAATGGTCATAATACGATTTGATGTAATTAGTATCAAAGTCGGGATTTCTTTCTTTGGTAATTACATAGGCAATGCTTCTGTGTATCCACATCCATTTTTCCCAGGGTGTGGTGTGGGGTATGTCCCAAATGGTTTGTACCGGTGTGCGTTTGGTTATTGTGGTGGAATCGGTGGCTGTGCTACGGCAATAAAAAATAAGGAACAGGCAAATAAATAAAATTCGAATAGGGGAGTACATGGCTGGCGGGTGGTTTGCATTCCGGAAAGGTTGTTTTTAAAACTTCACCACCCCGTCCTTATATAAAAGGATAGGGGCGATTATTGGTGAAGTATGGTTTTTTAAATATCGTTTTGGTTTGCCCCTTCCTTCTTTTCGCTAAAAAAGAAGGAAGGGTGTGCGTGTTTTTATTTCCCTTTAAATCCTATATAAGGTACTTTCACACTTTCATCCAGTTTTATTTCTACTCTCCGGTTTGCTTTGTGCTCTTCTTCCGAGCAAACTGCTCCATCTTTGCAATCGTTTACCAACATCGTTTCTCCGAAAGCATTTACAGATGTAATCCTTGCTTTCTTAATTCCATTTTTCAAAAAATAGTTTTTCACTACGTTTGCCCGTTGTTGAGAAAGGGCGTAATTATGTTCTGCTGTTCCTCTCGAATCGGCATACCCGCTAATGGTAATAGCAGCCGAAGCATTGTTTTTCAACACCGAAATTTCATTATCCAGTATTGCCAATGCCTCGGCAGTTAATACGGCTGCATTACTTTCAAAATAAACCGTGGCTGGTTTTACTCCACCCGTTTCAGCAGTTGCTCCAGTGCTTTCCGAATTGGTTTCGGGTTCCAACTGCGGTTCCTGGGTGTTTTTCCAGCTGGTGTCAGGGTATATGTATTCTACCACCAGCGGAGGTGCTGCTTTCGCAGTATCCGGCATAGCCGGACCATAATGCACCGTGTATATATCCATATCCCCTTGTCCGCCCACGCGCGAAGTGGAATAATAACCATCTGCGCTGTTCGGCATTAGTGTAAAGTAGATATCATCTCCCGGAGAGTTAATCGGTTGCCCCAGGTTTTCGGGCACTGTCCAGTGTCCGTCCACCAAATGTGTTTTATACACATCAAAGCCACCATACCCCGGCAATCCGTTGGACGAAAAATACAACGTACCATCGCTGCTTATAAAAGGCGCATCTTCATCAAAAAATGTATTCACCGTTTGTTCCAGCGCCACCGGTTTGCTCCAGCCCCCATCCAGCCCTTTCTCAATCATAAAAATATCCGTACCCCCGTCTCCCCCTTTGGTTCCGCTTGTAAAATACAGCTTATTGCCATCCGGCGAAAGACTCACATGGTTCTGGTAATTCGATTTATTTACCCCTTTCCGTGCCTTACTCACCGGTTGCGATGCCTCGGTCAAATCCACCTCATAAATCTTAGCATCCCTAAAAATATACAGCGTCTTTCCATCCACCGAAGCCGATACCACCGCTTCATTGTGATTCACATTATTTTTGTCATTTTTCTTATCCGGAAACGTATATCTCACCGGGTCGCTGTATTTTCCGTCTGCAAACGTGGTTTTATACATACTCTCAAAATACTTCCCATCCCACGTGTTGCGTTTTTCTTTCGCATCATCCTTGCGTTTCGAAGTAAACATCAGTTCATTGCCCATCACCACCGCACCATACTCTGGCATGTTCGTATTTACTGGTTGCCCAATGTTTTTAATCCATTGCTCACTTTCAGGAGCCACAGCAGTATGGTCCAGCGCGTATTTACAACTCGCTATTCGTCTTTCCAGGAAAATATCATTTTCCGGGTTCATAAATTTACTGTGGTTATACACCTTTTTATAATTATCAAGCGCCAGTTCGTACTTACCCACGTACTGATACCCCTTGCCCAAACTATTATTGATTCTCAAAAAAGAATCTTTCGGACTTGCTTTCAGCGCTTTTTCCAAATACGGAATAGCCTGATCGTACCGTTCCAAGAACTCCGACAGCACCATCCCTTTCCCAAGGTTAGCGCGGTAATTATCCGGCTCTTTTTTCAGCGCCTCATCATAATATCCAAGTGCAGCCTCATACTCCAGCCGGTCGGTGGCACGTTCTGCTTTTCTGTTTAGTTTTTTTACCTGACCAAAGGACGGAAGCACCAGAAAAGAAAGTGCCACCAGCGGAATAAGTATATATTTTTTCATTGTGTTTAAAGTAATTAGTTCATATTTATTATCAGAAAATTTTATGATACAAAGGTCAGCACCTTTTTCCAGTCCGCTGATACACAATTTCTATATTAAGTTATGTGTTTCCTATACTATTATAAGGGCACCTTTTCTGCATCCCCGAACGCGCCCCCGCCACGCACGATATTTTTTTAGAATTTTTTATCCCTGCGGGGCAATGGATAAAAAAGTATACTTCGCACGGGTCGGGCGCAGAGGGGAAACGATGGTTCCAAAACCGGGATTTTGCCCTTTGGGGAAGTTCCAAAAAGGTAAATACACCTGAAATTTTCATAATACATTGATAACCAATAAATTTATTTCAAAAACAAAGTCTTGGGTTAGGAGTAACCAGACTTTGGTTAGGAGTAACCAGGCTTTGGTTAGGAGTAACCAGACTTTGGTTTGGAGTAACCAGGCTTTGGTTAAGAGTAACCAAACTTTGGTTTGGAGTAACCAGACTTTGGTTTGGAGTAACCAAGAACTTGTTTTGAAAAACAAAATCTTGGTTTGGAGTTACAAGTCTTTGGTTGGTTCAAACAAAAACATTGTTTTTACCACCCTGTTTGTTTTTTGATTGTTTTAACTTCTTTTGAACTACGTGGTACAAATTCGAAAAAGGTCAATTTTGTTTTAAAACATGCTCTGTACAATTGGTTTACTGTGTACACTTTTGGTTTTAAAAATTTGCCATACCTGCTTATTTTGCTATCGTTTCCTTTTGTTTGGATATAACAAAAATGCCGTTTATCGCATTTAGTAATGGTCAATGTAATTTTTATTTACTTTTGTGTCTTTATAATTAAAACCTGAAAATAAAATGAAAAAATCAATCATCCTTTTAGCCATAACAGTTCTGGGAATTGTCGGCTTTCAATCGTGTAAAAAAGAAGAACACCACCAACCACCTGTTGTTACCAATCTGAACATTGCGCTGACACAAAACGAAGCCTACGCATTTACCTTACCTGCTAACACTACTCCTAAACCATACCGGATTAGTAACCAGGCAGGACATTACACCATCAGTTTTGTTTCGAAAGATGCAACAGGGAATGAAATTTATCAATACACTCCTGCTTTAAATTACAACGGTACGGATAAAGTAACTGTTGAAAATACTAAGGAAGGCGCACCGGATCATGGCAATGGCGGTGGTTGCAACCATCACCAGGGGCATGGCGGACATGATGACGATGATGATGAAGTGCAGGCAAATATTGTAAATATTAATTTCACTATTGGTACAGCTACCTCCACAACAGCCACTATTCCTGTTTTTTCGGGTTTAGTGAAGTAATGTTAAAAATTTAAATTAGTATAAAAACCGGTGTTATAAATAACATCGGTTTTTTTTGTACTTTCGCACTCCCAAATGAAAAAAGTAGCATTTCATACATTAGGTTGCAAGCTTAATTTTTCTGAAACCAGTACTATTGCTCGTTTATTTGAAGAACAAGGATATCAGAAGGTGGATTTTAAACAGCCGTCTGATATTTATGTAATCAACACCTGCTCGGTAACCGCCAATGCAGATAAGGAATGTAAGCAGATAGTAAAATCCGCATTAAGTATTTCGCCCGAAGCTTATATTATTGTGGTGGGCTGTTATGCTCAACTAAAGCCAGAAGAAATTGCAAACATTGAAGGGGTGGATTTGGTGCTGGGTGCTTCAGAGAAATTCAAACTGATGAATTACATTCATGATTTAACCAAGAAATCGAAGGCAGAAGTATATAGCTGCGAAATAGAAGAAGCCAATTTTTTTGTGGATGCGTATTCCTTTGGCGACCGCACACGGGTGTTTCTGAAGGTTCAGGATGGCTGTGATTACAATTGCTCGTTTTGTACCATTCCGCTGGCAAGAGGAAACAGCAGAAGCGATACCATTGAAAATGTAGTTAAAAACGCTAACAAAATAGCCACGCAGGAGGTAAAAGAAATAGTGTTGACAGGAGTTAATTTAGGAGATTTTAAAGGGAAGTATGAAGTATTAAGTACTAAGTACAAAGATAAAGAGCAACAGCAATTGGGTAGCGAGTCTCAATACTCAATACTCAATACTCAATACACATTTTTAGATTTAGTAAAAGAACTTGATAATGTGGAAGGCATTGAACGTTTCCGTATTTCTTCCATAGAGCCCAATTTACTGAAAGATGAAACGATTCAATTTGTTTCGAAATCAAAGCGGTTTGTCCCTCATTTTCATATTCCGTTACAATCGGGCAGCAATAAAATTCTGAAAGCAATGCGAAGAAGGTATTTACGGGAATTATATGCTGAAAGGGTTTCTACTATCAAATCCTTCATGCCGCATTGTTGTATCGGGGTGGATGTAATAGTTGGTTTTCCGGGTGAAACGGAGGAAGACTTTTTAGAAACCTACAATTTTCTGAACCAATTGAACATTTCCTATCTGCATGTTTTTACGTATTCGGAAAGAGATAACACGGATGCTGTACTGCTCAAAAATGCTGTGCCTGTTGCCGTTCGCAAAAAAAGAAATAAAATGTTGCGCATACTTTCGGCAAAAAAATTAAGAAGCTTTTATGAAGAGCATACGGGCAAAACCCGCACTGTACTGTTTGAAGCCGATAACAAAGAAGGATTTATGCATGGCTTTACTGATAATTATATTAAAGTAAAAAAACCTTATACCTCGAATTTAATCAACCAATTGAAAGAAGTTACACTGGATGCGCTGGATGCAGATGGGTGTATGATGATAACTGTTTTGGCGAGGAAATTAGTGGGGGAGAGTTGAGTTTCTTATTTAAAGAAGCTATTAACTTATCATAGTCCGAATGAGAGCCAACCAAAACTCATTGCTTCTTCAGCTAAATGTTCAAGTTGCGGTTGTAAATATATGAATGATTTAACAGGGCATTTTGTTGAGTTTTTAAAACATATTTCATTAAAGCGGCAGTTATATTGTTATTTTTTTGCGTTAGCTACCACCGTTAATAATACCCTTTAAACAATTTTTCAACAATAATTTACGTAAATCACACAAATTCAACATTTTATTATTAACACTTAAAACTACCTTCTTAAACACCGTGCCTTCTGTCTATATTTGAGCATTAAATAATTTTACAGACCTATAAAAGATGCTTACTAGAATATCATTAATAAACTCAAAAGGGTACGGAAAAGCCGAACTTAAATTAGATAACTGCAACTCCCTTCAGTTAGTAGGACCCAACAATATCGGTAAAAGCACATTGATTTATGCACTAAACTTTTTGTTCATCGTGGATGGACAAAAGATGTCGTTCAGTGGACAGCGCAAAGGAGATAAAGAAACTATCCACCATTACTTTCCGACCCATAACAAAAGTTTTTTGGTATTTGAGGTAAACAAACAAGGTTATTCGTGCATACTGGTAAAAGCCAATACGGAATGGGAACTGGAGTATTACAAAATAGAAAGTGAATACAACGAAGAGTTCTTTTTCGACACTTCGGATAAACATCGTATTCGTAGTTTTGATGAAGTGGAAACAATACTTACTGCCAAAGGTATTGAGTACAGAAAATATGCGAATAAAACAGAAGTGTTTAACGATGTATATAAAAGAGGAAAAAACAATAATGCGGTAGTTTGGCTTGAAGATGCTGTAAAAACAGATGGTTTGAGCAATAATTTTTCGAAAATATACCGTTATTTAATCAACTCTAAACTTATTACTAATAAAACCCTGAAAGATTCGTTGATTATAGCTGATAACAGGGAAAATGAAGGCTTGAACTTTTCGCAACGAAATAAAACAGACATTCTAAGTTTGTTAAAAGCTAACCAGGAAATACGAAATATCAAAGGCATTCAGCACGACTTCCTTGAATTCAGAGAAACGATACGTGTGTTCAATTCAAAATCAAAAATAGTTAGTGAATTACTTTATTCTTTTAACAAAGCTTATATCACCGCTATTCCACAGTTTGAAAATACTATTTTAGAAAAAGGACAGGGTGTAACTTCTATTCAAAATGAAATAAACGAAATTCTTCAGCCAAAGGAGTTGGATTTTGCAACTCGTATTGGTGAGAAAAAATCGGACATTAAAAATAAAACAAATTATTTTCTTGACAAGCAGGCAGAGTTGAATGAAATCAATAAGTTTGAAACGATTGATTTTTTGAATGAGCAGTTAAAGAACCTGGATAAATCGCGTAAAGAAATTGAATCGCGCATTACTACCATTGAATCACAAAAACTTTCGAGCAAACAACTGGAGGCTCGTTTAGATAAAATCAACCAGCAAATTGCGATTACTGAAAAACAAATAGAAAACTATAATAACCTGCTAATCCATAAAATTTCGGATGATGAGGAGGTGAAAAAGCTCTTAAACACTGTACTTTCCGAACAAGTTACCAGTTTATCCAGCAAACAGATAAAGAAACCAATCAAAAAAATCTCCAACAAACTGTTAAGCATTTTTGATGGAGAGATTGACATTTCGAAAGGTTTAATATTAAAAGAATTCAAATCCATCAAAGAATTTAAAGATGAATTAAAAGTGCTGGAGCAGGAGAAAAATCAAACACTTGAACTGTTAAAGGTAGTATCTGATAAAGAAAAAACAGACGCTAAACTGAAACAGATTATTGCTGACATCGAAGAGATAAAAGAGAAAGTGAAGCGGATTGTGAGCAAGCCCCAATTAGAAAAACACCTTGCTTCTGTTCAGGCAGATATTAAAAAACTAACAAGTGAACAAAATGATTTGGATGAAGCATTGAAAGCACTGGTGAAAGAGATTGCCCAAAAACAAATTGCTTTGGAGTCTTTGCAGGATGAAAAAAGAAATTTTGAAGTGCGTTTAAAAGAACTCAAAGAACGCAAAATAGAGGTGGAAACCATTACGGATATTGAACCCACAGAATTTGAAACCACGGACAATTTAGATCATATTTACCAGAAAATACGCATTCATCAGAATGATAGAATGGATATTAAACTGAACAAAGGACGTGTGTTTGATAGTTTAAAAAACAAACTGAACAATGATATTGCAGACGAAGAAGAGTTTATCAAATTTGTACAGGAAGAAATTCTCTGTTTGAGCGATAAGGAAAGAAGTATTGATGGTTTGTTGCAAAGTATTTCTATGCAGTTTGCAACCCCTGCCCATGCGCTTATTAAGCGTTACGAAGAGTTCAAACAATTTGTTTATAATAAATTTAATACCAAACTTTCTAAAACCCGCATATCTAACATTGAATCAATGCGGGTGGAATTGTTGGATAATGAAAGAATCATTGGTGAGTTGAAACAAATCAGTGCTATTCAGGAGTTCAACGGTCAAATGAGTTTTGAGTTTGACCAGTCAGAAAATCTTAAAATTCTTAATAATTATTTGGATACAGGTAAGAAAATCAGCTTTGATGAATTGTTCAATATTCAACTAGTATTAACCATCCAGGGAAGTGAGAAACATGTAGATCTTGCTAACCAGGTAGAGTCGGATGGAACAGACAGGATGATTCGTTTGGTAATGATTATGTCCATCATCAACCGGTTAGCAGTAACGGATGAACAAAATAAAATTGTTCTTTTTATTGACGAAGTTGCCACGATTGATAAACAAAATCGCCCGGAGATTGTGAAATTCTGCAACGAACATTTCTTCATTCCTATTTTTGCAGCACCGGATGCCGTGGAAGGATTTAACAAATATTATTTTATTTATCCATCCAAAAATAAAATCAATATCAATGAAAAACAAAATGCGATTGTTGTTGAGAAAAACGGGGTGGTAGAAAAGATTGCAAAAAAAATAAAGTCTAATTAAACTAATAAAATGAAGGCAGAACCAAGAACCGTACTCCGATTTTTATTAGAGTATTTTGATATAATAAAAGACCTGTTTGACGCGCAAACACAAGACAACATCATCACTTATGAAGTAATGAATGAAATTACATCCAAGCATAAAACGGATGTAAAAATTCAATTGCTCGAATACAAAATAATCAGCAATGTGGCGGAGAACTACCAGTTTCGCCCTGTATTCAGCAGCCTGATTGAATTTATTCTTAGTGAATTCAAACCGATGTTGCCTGAAACTATTGAAAAATACCATATTTCAATAGGAGAATTGTTTCGAAAAATACGCGAAAATATTAACGGGGATAAAGTTATATTGAATCAAAGAATAACGGAGATAAGCAATGAAATCAATAATTTTTACGAATCTGTAGAAAAAAACACACTTGCCTTGCTGAACGAAACACGCGAGTTAAAAGCAAATGTAAAGAAGATAGATTACAGGGAAAAGATTATTCGCGCTTCTCGTTGGATTGAAGAATATATTTTGCCTTTGAACAAAATATTAGATTTGAATCATTCCACTTCGTTAACCACTAAATTGTACGAAGTATCAGAATTCACTAATCGCTATCGGTTAAACTTTGATGATGAAAGTACACGTATTCAATTCGAGAAACTTTATTTTTCTCTGATACAGGTCAATGATAATTTACTACGACAGTCAAAAATACTAACTAATGAATTATTACCATTGATTGAGCGTATCAGAACAGAATCAATCATTCTTACCGGTTGGATTAATTTCTTAAAGGCTCCGCACAAACAAAAAGTACCGAAAATATTAGAGTCGAAAAGGAATTATATTTATTCGAAAGATACCTTCTTTAATGCTGCAGAATTTTTTGATGCATTTAAAAATGATGTGGAAATATTTATAGAAGATGAAGAATACGAAGATGAAAAATGGATTTTTGATAAACAACTCTATAAAGACAAATTAAAAGAAAATTTACCGGTAACTGATTTCTTTAAATGGTGTAACAAAACATTGAAAGAAGATTATAAAAAAGTGCAGATCGAAAAATTCTTTGCATTAACCTCCCTGGCTTTTGATGACGATCTTCAATTAGAATACCCTGTGAAAGCAGAATTTGATACAATTAAAATAAACGATTTAACATTAACAGTACCAAAAATTACAATTAATAATCATGGAATATCCTAGAAACCACCGGAAAATAGTTGATGAATTAATGAATGGTAAATTTATTTTACCCATAGAAGCACATTATGAAATATTAAAAGAAAATGAAGAATTCTATATGGATTTTTTTAAAGTTTCTTTTAATTATGATTTGAAATTTACACAGCATTATGTTTATTTAGTTTCTGATGAATCTACCGAAATGCTTTCCCGTGATATGTGTATTTTCTTTGCATTACTTAGTTATGAGCTGGACAGAGACGGAAAGAATTTCCTGGAGCGCATTCAATACACCGAGTTCGAGTTAGATGAAATAGAAAATTATTTTTCCAATTCTTCTTATATTGATTTAATTTTGAGTAACAAACAATTGAAAGATGCTGATGCCCGCAAAAATTTTATCAATACCATGAGCAGAAGAAATATCCTTGAAAAGATAGGCGATAACAGAATCCTTTTTACGTCTGCTCATAAATTCTTTATGGACTTTGCAGCAGATATTGTGAAGTTTGAGAATGTGAATGATTAATTTTTTTTCTTTGAACAGAATAGAATTTAATAGCATAATTACCAAATATATATTTGAATAAGGCTCCTTACCGGATAAACGTGGTAAGGAGTTTTTTATTTTACCAATCAATGGATGCACTATTTATACAAACACATGCAAAAAAGTTTATTAGAGCCAGGCAAGTTTTATTAATTACCGTTCTCCTTGCGCTTTTTATTTACGTTTTTATTCGTGCCTATAACCTCGCCTTTACTTTTGATGAATGCCTTTCATTAGATATTGTTAAAGGGGACCAGGTACGTGGAAAAACTGCCAATAATCATTTGTTAAATACATGGTTGATGTATTTATCCTATCATCTTTTTGGAACAAAGGAAATATATTTGCGCTTACCAAATGTTATTGCATTTATCATTTACTCTTTTTTTTCTTATAAAATTCTAATGCAATCCCGTAAATGGATTTTAATGTTGCTGGGAATATCCTTGTTGCTGTTAAATCCATATATGTTAGATTTCTTTAGCCTTGCAAGAGGTTATGGTCTTGCACTTGGATTTTCATCAGGGGCATTTTACTTTTTATTGGAAAGTAAAAAAAATGAAAATCAGGAAGAGTATTTAACAAGATTTTCACTATCGCTTTTGTTTTCTTTGTTATCCGCCTATTCAAATCTAAGTTTTATTAACCTGAACCTTGCAATATTATTACTCTTTTTTATTGAATGGATTTATTTGGTGAAAAATAAAATTAATAAGCCAGCTAAAAATGTTACAAAACTGTTTATTCTAATTCTTTTAACCAATTTAATTTTTCTTGCAGTCCTTTTAATACAACTATTCTTCCTCAAAACTCATAATGAATTATACTTTGGAGGCCAAACGGGTTTTCTGCATGATACGATCTCTAACCTAATATTCGATTCGATTTATTTCAGTAATTACGGAAAATATTTTTGGTTAATAATCAGGGGCATTATTATTACTTTATTTATTATCACCTTAATCTATATACTTTATTATAGAAAATATTCAAAAATTTGCAAAGTAACAATCCTTATGTCGATATTGGTGTTAATATGTGTTAGTCAACATTATTTTTTTGATGCTTTGTTTCCGGTACACAGAACTTCACTTTTGTTTATTCCTCTGTTTGGTTTTTTAATTTATTACTTTTTCTTTGATATATATGAACAATTGTGGAGTAAAAATAAAAAGTTATTCAACCTGGTTTTATTGCTTATGATTTTTCCTTTGTTCTTTCACTTTATCACCAATGCTAATTTCAAAGTTACAAAAGAATGGATAAGCGACTGCAACACCAAAAATGTAATGCAAATAATTTCGGAACAACATACATGCAATAAAAACCTTTCTCTATCCTGCAACTGGATGTTTGAACCATCCGTTAACTATTATCGTAATTTGTATTCAATGGATTATATTATTCCTGTTGAAAAAACCGGGGTAGATAAAAACTCTGATTTTAATTATTGTACTTATGATGAATCAAAATCATTTATTAACAACAATTATTTTTATGTTGTAGAAAATTATACTGAAACTGGATCAGTATTGATTAAGAAAAGTACGCGTAAATAAAAGGATATAAACCAAATTAGAGAAATGATGGTTTAGAAAACAATAAACATTATTGTTTTATTAACTTCGCAGAAAATTAATTTATTACCTTGGTTTTGAACAAGAATTTTAATTCAAATTAATACATTCATATTTATTCGTAAGACCTATGTATCCTTCTATCTATTATGCCCTCAAAGATTTATTTGGATGGGATTTACCTTTCTTCAAAATGATTCAAAGTTTCGGTTTCTTTGTTGCTATGGCCTTTTTGGCCGGTGCTTATTTTTGGACAAAAGAGTTAAAGCGTAAAGAACAACAAGGATTGTTAAGCACTACCAGCAGGAAGTTGCTTATTGGACAAAAGGCAACGATAGCAGAACTAATTACATCTGCGGTGGTGGGCTTCTTAATCGGGTACAAATTATTTTTTATAGTATTTAACTTTTCTGCATTTACTGAAAACACTCAAGGGTTTTTACTTTCAACAAAAGGAAATTTTATTGGGGGACTGGTATTAGCAGTAATATCAGTCTATTTGAAGTATCGTGAAAAAGAAAAAACAAAACTACCCGAACCTAAATGGATAGAAGAAACGGTGCATCCTTACCAGGAAGTCGGGAATATGACTTTAATTGCGGCTTTTGCAGGTTTGCTGGGAGCAAAAATATTCCACAACCTCGAAAACTGGGATGAATTTGTTGCGGACCCGGTAGGTTCATTACTTTCATTTAGCGGATTAACTATGTATGGCGGGCTAATCTGTGCTTCCATAGCGTGCATATATTACGGCTATAAAAAGAAAATAACGGTTGCTCACTTAATTGATGCGGCAGCACCTTCATTAATGTTATCTTATGGCATAGGTCGAATTGGCTGCCAGGTAGCAGGTGATGGCGATTGGGGAATAAATAACATTGCACCAAAACCAAGCTGGTTATCGTGGGCTCCCGATTGGATGTGGAGTTATGATTATGCACATAATGTTAATTCAGTGGGCGTACCAATAGCAAACTGTGTGAACGATAAATTTTGTTATCACCTTGTACCGCCTGTATTTCCTACTCCGTTTTACGAAACCATTATGTGTTTGTTTTTATTTGTCGTGATTTGGAAAATAAGAAAACGAATAGCAACGCCCGGGGTTTTGTTTTGTGTATATCTTATTCTTAATGGAATTGAACGTTTCACCATCGAAAGTATCCGGGTAAACACACTTTATCATATAGGTACTTTCAGTTTCACCCAGGCTCAACTAATTTCTACTCTTCTTTTCTTCACCGGAATTGCAGGGGTATTTTATTTCAGGAGAAAGGCTTTAGTTCATTAGTTCGCTTGCTCATTAGTAATAGCGGGTGCTGGAAGTTATGATAATACTAATTTTATTTCTCCACACCGTCTTCAATAAAAATATGTGTATCGATATAATATAAATCGGTAGCTATTTTAAAATCTTCCGGATGCATCCCCCGTAAATTAATAGTTTGCTGCCCATCCGTAGTGGGGACAATTTCAATGTATTTATACTTTTCGGAAGTAACTTTTACAGGCATAGAGAAATGAGAACGCTCCAGTCTTTTATCTTCTTCACCTGTCTGTCTGTTTTTAAAACTAAAATAATAGTTGGCTTTCAAATCCATAAAATCCTGCCAAAGAATAATTTCTAAAGTAGGAATATTCTTGTTTCGTAAATACACATCAAAAACAGGTGCAAGATTAATTCCGGATTGCTGTGTAAAAAAGTTTTCTATTTCTGCAGAAGTGATGCACTGATATTTATAGTTGGTTTGAATGTCTTTCAAGATTCCAAAAAACTTTTTATCATCATCAATAATACTCCTGATGGTATGCAACAGCAATGCACCTTTATAATACATATCCCCGGAGCCTTCATCGTTTACATTATATTTTCCGATAATGGGTTCATCATTGCTCACTGCCTTTTTTTCTGCATTAATATATTCAAGATACGCATCGTGCCCATACAAGTATTCAATATAGAGGGCTTCGGAGTAGGTGCCCAAACCTTCGTGTATCCACATATCAGCAATATCAGTTGTTGTTACACTGTTTCCCCACCATTCGTGTGCACTTTCGTGAATGATGATGTAATCAAATTTATATCCTGTTCCTGAACGGTCATATCCTAAATATCCATTCTTATATTTATTTCCATAAGCAATGCAACTCTGGTGCTCCATTCCAAGATAAGGTGCTTCTACTAATTTGTAACCATCGTTAATGAAAGGAAATTCACCAAAATAATAATAGTAAGCATCCATCATTGGTTTCACCTGGGCAAATTGTTTCTCTGCTTTTTCGAAATTGGAAGGCAGTACATAATAATCTAAAGTGAGAGAATCTTTGTACTCTTTATTTTTGTAAACATCCTTAAAGTGTTTGTATTTGGCTATGTTTACGGTTACATCATAATTGTTGATTGGGTAGGAAACATACCATTCGTATTTTGTATAACCATCATCCAGATGAGTTTTTCGTTTTAATCTTCCGTTCGAAACTTCGTCCAGCCCATCGGGAACAGCCACGCGAATAAGCATTTCATTGGGTTCATCGCTTTGATGGTCTTTGCAGGGATACCACAAACTGGCTCCTGTTCCCTGGCAGGAAACTCCCACAAAAGGATTCTCCTCTTTGTCTTTACTCCATGTGAAGCCCCCATCCCATGGCGGATTCTTTGCCACCTGTGGATTTCCGGAATAAACTATTTTAAGAAACTGAACCGATTCATTGGCAATCACATCTGGAAAAGTAATGAACACAGCATTGTAAAGCCGGGAATAGATTAATTCTTTATCGTGGTAAATTATTTTTTCAATCTTCATGTTCGAAAATAAATCAACCTGTAGCGTTCGAAAATTTTGGGTAGCCAAAAATTTAATGGTATTACTTCCGCTGATAAATTTATTTTGAATATCTACTTTAATATCCAGGTCGTACATCAATACATCGTAACAGGAACGAAATGGAGAAAGAGTACCTCTTAATGAATCTGCTTTTGTAAATTTTTTATTACTTGTAAAATCAAGTTGTGAGATTCCTGAAAATGCAATTGAAATTAAAATAACAGTAAAAAAATATTTTATCATTTATTTGCAATTAAAAATTCGTTTGCTTTTGGCACTACCATCACCCAATTTTTCTGCACGCTTGTAATCCGCACAGGCGTAGTCCATTTTATTTTGCAATAAAAAAATATTTCCGCGGGCAACTAATGACTTTGCGTCATCAGGATTTATTTCCAACATTTTGTTATAATCGCCAATGGCGTTATCATAATTTTTTGTTGCAAATAAAAGAACAGCACGCTTGTGCAGCAAATCCAAATTGTCGGGTGTAATTTTTAGTGCGCGGGTAAAATCGGAAAGAGCGCACACAATATTTCCTTTCTGGTTTTCTGCAATAGCCCGTTGGTTAAAAGCGTCTGAACCGCTGGGATGTTTTTCAATTGCTATATTATAATCTTTCAAAGCATCCTGGTATTTTCCAAGAAAATCGAAAGCATTGCCACGCAAAATATACGCTTCAAAATAATCTTCTTTGTACTTAATTGCATTGGTGCAATCGTCCACTATTTTATTGTATTGAGCTAAATCATATTCTGCCAAAGCCCGCGTATAATAGGCAAGCGCGTTTTCCGGTTCCAGTTCTATTACCTTACTACAGTCGGCAGCGGCACCTGCATCGTTTCCCATTTCATCTTTTATTTTTGCTCTTTCCAAAAGTGCAGTAACATCGTTGGGTTCCAATTTCAAGCCCGTGTTATAATCTGCTAAGGCAAGTTTGTTATTGTTTAATTGTTTATACATTACTGCCCGGTTAAAATAAGCGGAAGAATAATCGGGATTGATGGCGATTAATTGGGTGAGCACACCAATGGATAAGGAATCGGAACCGAGGGCACTATAGGCATACGCCTTGTTGATGTATGCCATACTGTATTTTTTATTTATGCTTATGGCTTTATCAAAATCTTTAATGGCTTTATCGTATTTTTTTTGAAGGCTGAATAAAAAACCACGGTTGTTATATGTATCTGCCCTGTTGGGTGCTACTTCCAATGCTTTATTAAAATCATTCATCGCATCTTCATATTTTTGCATTCCGCTAAAAGTAGAGCCCCGGTTTATTAATGCTTCTACTTTTTGAGGATTAAAATAAATAGCTCGTGTATAATCTGAAATAGCTTCTATGGTATTTCCCAAACTTGAATATGCCACACCCCTGCTGTAATAGGCATCTGCATTTTTGGGAGATGCTTTAATTATTTTGTCGAATACATTTATTGCCTCCTTATATTTTTTCTGAGCGAGTAATATGTTTCCTTCTTTCAGCGAAGCTTCAAAATTTTGCTGTGCATACGAGGAAGTAAAAAGTTGAATTAATAAAAAAAATAAAAAGATCTGCTTCATGTATGGTAAGAAAATTTTATTCATCAAATATAAAAACAAAAACGCCCCCTCGATATATCGGGGGGGCGTTTTATTTAACTAAAGGCAAATTACTATTTTGCTTTTACAATTTTTTTAGTTTCAACAACAATACCATCTCTGTAGGTACGGTAAAAATAAATACCTGCCGGAGAACCTTCAAAATTCATTTCGATAGTTCCTTCGTTTCCGCCAAGGTCAATAGATTTAACCTGCTCACCAATAATATTAAATACTTCCAGTTTGTTAATTCCACTGTAGTTTACAGTTAAATTATTTACAAAAGGACTTGGATAAACAGAAGTTAACAACGTTACATTTGGCTCTGCAATGCCTACTGTACCGGAAACAGTAAATTGTCCACTCATGCTTGCTCCATGAATAGAACATTGGTAATGATATATGCCAGAAATTATTCCGGTATAAGTAAAAGAAGTTGTACCTCCGCTGGAAAGATTGCCGGAATTAAAAGGAGTGGCACCAACTGGAATAGTAGTGCTGGTAGCTGTATGAGTTCCAAATGCTATGCTGAAAGTCACCGTTTCGCCAGAATTAATGCTGCCTACTGAAGGAAAAAAAGTGTTGGCAGCTTGACCGTTACCATTAATGCCAACAAAAACATTAAGATTAGTTGCATTAGCATTAATGCTAAATAAAGTTAGTGCCGAAGCACAAATAATTGTGTAAATTTTTTTCATATTTTTTAAATTTAATTGGTTTATATGAATGCAAAAGTAATACAAAATTTGATAGAAAGTAAATTGATTTAAAAAGTTGTAAAACAAAAGGAGGGTATTATTATTTTTTGGGAAAAGAAATGAGCATAAAAAAAACCGGCTTCATTAATAATAAAGCCGGTTTTTTTAAAAAGTAAGTATTTTTTAGTCTATTACCACAAAAATAGAATCGCTCCAATCGCTTTCTCCTTTTGTGCCCCTTGCTTTTATCTGAACTTCTATTTCTGATGCCCGGGTAAATTCTTCAAAAAGCATGGTTTTGGTTTCGCTGCTTTCCAATATTCTCCAATCGGTTTCGGGGCTGCCTTTTAAGCGGGTACGCCCCATGCAGGAGTGCATGTAACGGTCGCAAACGTATTCCACTTTAAATTTGCCATGCCCCTGCACCATACTATGCAATTCTATTGGAACCGCAGTTTGAGGTTCGGCTGTGTGCGTTCTTTTGTTTGCTGTAAAACCTGAAGTTTCTAAAAGCGCATCATTATCAATGCAAACCGATTCTATGTATAGCATCAGGTTAACGGTTGCATCCAGTATTTGCACATATTTCTGGTCTGCCAATGCTGTTTTGCCAGCGTTATGCAGGATGTAATATTGCAACCAAAGATTTTTGATAATGGTATTTAAAGCTGCTGCCCCCGGAAAATCGGCATTGGAATCTGTACTTGGAAAAATAGTAGTGAATAAAAAATAATGAAATAGCGGTCTTGGTAGTTGAATACAAGCTCTGTTACAGGTTGATGGTACGTGCATATTTTTTTTATTTAACCTCCTTTGATTAATTTCTCCGGATTGTGGGTTCAAATGTATAAAATTTTCTTAAAAAATCACAATTTTTCTTTTTTTTTTTCATATTGAACGGAAATTCAAATTAAATTTTTTTTTTTGGGGCGTGTCCCGCGATGAAGAATCGCGGGTCGGGCTTTCCGCTACAATCTTTTTTTGTGAAGAACAAAAAAAGGATTTCCGCTACAATCCCTCACGCTGCGCTTCCAGACCTACGT
>JANYDQ010000123.1 GCA_025363555.1 Bacteroidota bacterium
TAGGCGGGGCGTCCATCTGCACTCATCCCTTTGTTATAGTACTTTTTTACTATTACTTCTAATTTGTTCCAGTCAACTATTTTGTTGATGTTACCAGGATGTTTTCTCTTCAATTATTTTTTAGTCGGTTAATAGTGATAATTTATATTTAATCAATTATAAAATAATTATATATCCCTTCGGGCAATGAAATATGTGACCTTTTTAAGGTCAAAAACTCTTACCATAATAACATTGCCTTCGGGATTTCAAATTAATTATCCTTAACCTGACGGCTATGGGGGGGGGCGGTGCCTGATGTTCGTTGTGGACAGGTATTGTTCTTTAAATAATGCGTTTCAATAATCTCAAGCGGTGGGTATAATCTTTTTTGTCGTTATTAAAAATTCCCTGGTGGTCAAAACCGTCAATCCTTACTTTGCCCGAGGCATGAATAATTTTGTTGTTGTTCATTACCATGCCTACGTGCACTATTCTTCCTTCTTCATTATCAAAAAAAGCCAGGTCCCCAGGTTCTGCTTCTTCCACAAAGCTTAGTGTTTCACCCTGTGCAGCCTGTTGATGAGCATCTCTTAAAAGTTGGGTTCCGCAAAGTTTATAAACCATTTGTGTAAATCCTGAACAGTCGATGCCAAAAGGGGATTTGCCACCCCACAGATAAGGGGTGTGGAGGTACATCATTGCCGTTTCTATAAATTCGTTTTTGGTAGATGGCATTCCGCAGTTTACAAAGGTGCCATCGTAGGTATAATTTTCTTTTTCTACCAAACAATCTCCGGCATCAAAATTAGGGAGAGTGCTGCCGAGGACAATAGGGAAAAGCTGGGATGTGTTGGTGTTGGTAATAATCTGTACTACTTCATTGGTGCAAAAACAATCATTAGCGTTTAATGTATCAAAAGTGCGGTGAGAGATGGGGAGAAATTGTTTTTTATCTATCCAGCATTCATAATTGTCGAAAGCAATTTTTATTCTGCACCAGTTTCCGAGGGTTTCGAGGACTTCAAAGGTTTCTCCAAACAGCAATTGAGTAACCATTTCGCTTCTGTCGGAGGGTTCCTTTCTAGATGGCACTATGCTTAAATTACAGATTCCGAACATAAGGAATTTCAGATTTTAAATTTCAGATTTCAAATTGGGTGGCTTTGATGCTTCCTTAAACTTAGCTCCTTTATATTCTGATGCATTTAGATAGGAAATAAAACCTTTTAATTGTTTACTTATTTCTTCTGCTTGCAGTTTTAAATCTAAAAATTCATCAGAAGTAATATGATTTCTATCAATTGCTCTGTATAGTTGGGAACGAGCCTCTCCAACAGAGCCCTTGGCAATGCTCAAAAATTGTCTGAACTCAATTCTACCATCTCTTTCAAATCCTTCTGCAATATTATCCATTACCGAACCACTTGAACCGTTTATCTGGTCTCTTAATTTAAACTCTCTTTCAAAACTTCCTTTTAGAGTTAATGGATAAATGTTATTGCAAAGTTTTCTGGCTCTTTGCCAAACTTCCATATCCTCAAATCTTTCTAGTTCTGCCATAATTTGAAATCTGAAATCTTAATTTTGAAATCTGTATTTTAAACCGATTCAATAACCATCGCACTTGCTCCGCCACCTCCGTTGCATATTCCGGCTGCACCATATTTAGCATTGTTTTGTTTCAGCACATGAATTAAGGTAACCAAAATTCTTGCCCCGGAACAGCCCAGCGGATGTCCAAGAGAAACGGCACCGCCATTTACATTTACTTTAGCTGCATTCAGTTTCATTTTCTGCATGTTCACAATTCCAACCACAGAAAAAGCTTCGTTTAATTCAAAATAATTAATATCTGTTAATGTTAAACCAGCTTTGGAAACTGCCTTTGGAACAGCTAACGATGGAGTAGTAGTGAACCATTCGGGGGCTTGTTCTGCATCTGCATATCCCAAGATAATTGCAATGGGTTTTACTCCTAACTTTTCTGCTTTTTCCTTACTCATCAACACTACCGCTGCCGCACCATCATTCATGGTAGATGAATTGGCTGCTGTGGCAGTTCCGTCTTTGGTGAACGCAGGTTTTAATTCAGGAATTTTTTCGAAACGAACATTTTTATATTCTTCGTCTTCTTTCATTATAACAGGGTCGCCTTTACGCTGCGGGATTTCCACGGGCACTATTTCGTCATTGAATTTGCCTGCAGCCCAGGCAGACTGGGAGCGTTTGTAAGATTCCACTGCATAAGCATCTTGTTCTTCGCGGCTGATGTTACATTCTTTTCCGCATAAATCTGCTGCGGCACCCATCGGGTAATTATTATATACATCGGTGAGTCCGTCTTTAGCCAAACCATCTATCATGGTTACGTTTCCGTACTTATTTCCCCAACGCATGTTTTCGGAATAAAAAGGAACAGCACTCATATTTTCCATTCCGCCTGCCACCACAATATCTGCATCGCCACACATAATGCTTTGTGCGCCTATCATAATTGCTTTCATTCCGGATGCGCATACTTTGTTCACAGTGGTGCATTGTACCGTGTTTGGCAAGCCTGCAAAAATAGCTGCCTGGCGAGCAGGTGCCTGTCCCAGGTTGGCTTGCAGCACACTGCCCATATATACTTCCTGAACTTCTTTGGCATCCACCCCTGCTTTTGATAATGCTCCTTTAATGGCAACTGCTCCCAGTTTGGTTGCTGAAATGGATGCTAATGCTCCGCCAAAACTGCCAATGGGTGTGCGTACTGCTGAAATAATGTAAACTTCTTTCATAAATAATTAATGATTTGTTTAATTTGAGATTTGTTAACTGTTTGTGGTGCAAATTTACGCTTAATAGTGATTAAAGGAAAAATTATCGGGAAATAATAAATTTCAAAGTCTATTGAACATAGCCCGTTATGCACAAACGTGACGGATGGGTTAACTAAAAAATAATTTGTTTTAGCCGAAAGATAGAAAAGAGGCGGTAACGATTGGCGGAAGGAGCAACTTATTATTATTTTACAAAATAAAAAATGCAGCAATAATCATAATCGCAATAATTATTAAATATTGCCACACATCAGGGAAATAAATTTTTACATATTGCCAGGCGCTTTTGGGTTTTTCTTTTTCTTCCATAATACTTTTTAGTTGAAATACTTTTTCACAACATTTAAAAACTCATTAAAACAAGCGGTATTCCCTGCCACAATTTCTTTCCCGAAAATATAGTTATCTCCTCCGCCAAAGTCGGTAATTTTTCCCCCTGCCTGTTGTACTATAAATGCACCTGCAGCAACATCCCAAGGGTGAAGTGAATATTCAAAAAAACCTTCAAATCTGCCACACGCCACATAAGCAAGGTCAGTGGCGGCAGAACCCAGCCTTCGCAAACCATGAGTATGTTGCATAAAATATTTAAACAGTTCAATGTATTCCTCCATTCTGTCATAATCATAATAAGGAAACCCGGTGGCAAGCAAAGCATCCGATAGGGCAGGAGCATCAGAAACATGAATTTCTTTTCCATTTAAAAATGCTTTGCTGTTTTCCCATGCATAAAAACATTCATCAAAATTAATTTCGTAAACAACCCCGAGAATTATTTTATCATTTTCCATCAACGCAATACTGATGGCAAAGCAGGGAATGTTGTGAATGAAATTCGTTGTCCCATCCAGTGGGTCTATTATCCAATTATAAGTAATTCCTTTTTTATCAGATGTACCTTCTTCTGCAATAAAACCAGCTTCCGGTAAAAATGAGGCAAGTGATTTAATTAACTTTTGTTCTGATGTTTTGTCAACATGCGAAACAAAATCGTGTTTTCCTTTTACTTCAACAGAAGTGAGCAAAAAACTTGTTCTTTCCTGCTTTATAAATGCTCCAACTTCTATAGCCAATCTGCAAACCTGGCCGGTCAGAAATGGTAAATCAATATTCATAAAAAAATTTATTTCAAAGGTACAATATTAAATTTCATCGCAATGTTTGTTCTTTAAACAATTTTTTTTTATATTTTTGGAGCTTATTATGAACAGATTAATTTCGTTAAAAAATTCCTTTAGCTATTTCTCAGCTATTTTATTAGTAGTATTGATGTTTTTGGCATCAAACTCAATAGCTCAAAAAGGGGCAACGGTTACCGTTAAGTTTATCCTGGAAGTAGATAAGGGTAATATGAAGAACGCATTAATTACCATTACAAAGAACGGATTGGCTTATAAAGTGATTGATCCTGACGGAGGGAAATATACCGTTGAGTTAGAGTTGGGTGCTCAATATCTTGTTACTTGTACAAAAATGGGATATATAAGTAAAACACTGATTTTCGATTCCCATGTACCAAGTGGTAGAGAAGCAGATAATTTTGCAATGTGTAAAATTACAGTTGAACTGCATCCCCAGCCGCAAGACCAAATAGTTACTTATTCTCAACCGGTTGGTAAATTCAAATACAGCATGGAAACATTGGATTTTGCTTATGATAAAGATTATACCCAACAAGCTTTGCAAATGCAAAAGAAAGATGAAGAACATCCGGTATCCGTGCCTAAACCACCAACTCCTAATCCCAAACCTTTGCCACCACCTGCATTACCTCCACAGGTAGTTGAGAAAAGCAAGCCTATTCCAATAGCTGTTGAACCGCCTAAAACAATTCACTATGATAATAAAAATTTGCCTGAAGGCACAGACGTTGTTCCTTACACAAAACCAATAGTAAGGGCAGTAACTAAAAGAGAAATCACGGAGGACCGCAAAAAAATTACCTTGGTAACTGTCAATATTGATGGTACCGATATAATTTACAAAAGAGAACAGTATAGTTGGGGTGGAGTTTTTTTTTATAAAGGGGCTACCATAATTACTGAACGCACTTTTGCAAAAGAAACAGAGTAGTCGTTAAAGTAAAGTCTTGCTCATTAAAAAATGCTGAATTTCTCCCCACATTAAATAAGATTTTTCAATAACAGAATAACCACATTTATTATAAAAAGGCACTGCTGTTTCGCGAGAATGCAGTATTATTATTTGTATTCCGTTTTCTTTTGCCTTCTTTTCTATATAAGCAACAAGTTTTTTCCCGATTCCTAATCCATGAGCAGATTCCAGAACTCCCATAAATCTTAATTGCCCTATAAAAGAAGAATTAAATTGCAATCTGCAAACCCCACAAACGTTATTGTTTTCATCAACTGCCATTAAGTGAATGCTTTGGTCTTCCAATTCATCCTTCTCACTTCCTATGGGTTGATTCCAGGGTTTTCGTAAAGTCTCATACCGTACTAAATAATAAGCCTCAAACTCTTTTGGGGTTTGAGGCTCACTTATTTTTACAACTTTTTCTTTCAAAAACGAAATCTCTTTTTAGAACTTAGACTTAACCGAACGTCTTGATTTTAACTTATAAGTTACTGTAATATTGGTAAACATATATGCATCTTTATGAGTGGGGTCTCCTCTCTGCTGCCCGGCAACAGTTTGATTAAGCCCGGTAGCATCCCCACCAAGTGAAGCCGGATAATGTGCGAGAGAAGGGTCAGCTAAATCGGCAGCCATTGCGCCATTTTGCTGCCTGATTACATTGTTATCGTAATAATTACCACTCACATCATCAATATAATCGGTGAATGTTTTCCGGATTCCAAATTCAATACCAATACTCCATTCTTTTCCTATTGCTTCTGAAACACCTAAACCATAGGGGATGCATATACTTACACGAGAATATTTTTTAGGACCATCAGGTAAACCTTGTCCTTCGGTACCCAAAGGTTGAAGGGCAACCCATTTGCCATGGTATTGAGCCTTCGGATTAAAATAGAAACCGCCTATACCTCCAAATGCATACACCTGCAATTTATAACTTTTTCTTCCTTTTGCATTTTTAATTCTATATAAATGCCCTTGTTGTTCCTTTGTAAAATAAATTTCGCCCTGGATAGAAAGCTCAAAAATATTTGATTTGAAACTCAAATTTCGATTTTGACGAAAAGGTTCTGTGGTTAAGTTATCATTTCCTTTTACAGCCAGGTAATGAAAACCACCGCTTAAAGCAAATAGCTGGTTGAATTTATAACGATACCCTAAAGCAGCAGAAGGTTTTGTGGTTGAAAATTCTAAATCTTTAACAAAAAAAGTTCCTATCTGGTTAGCTCCACCCAACTCTCCTAAAAAGTTAGAGGCACCGATAGCGAATGTAATTTGTTTTTGGGGTCTGTTTTTTCTATTTACAAAGCCATTATCACCTCTATGCTTTATTTTATTCCCATATTGGGCAGATGCCGCTATTGGTAGCGCAAGTATTAAAAAAAGAAGTAGTTTTTTTTGCATATTTTCGACTTTTGGTCGTTTGTGGAAGCAAAAATAAATAAAATTATCTTATAAACAATATATTGTAAGGTCTATTTTTTAGAGATTTATTAATAAACGTTTATTGAGGCAACTGAAATGCTACGGTTTTTACTCGTACACTTTTATTGGTTCTACCTTCACCTGTTGTTAAAACAGCCGATCGCAGCTTATTTAATCCAAAAACTTCTTTAACAGATTTAATTAATCCCGCAGGAATATCTTTGGCAATAAAATAATTCATCATTTTCTTTGAATTATGTTTTTGAAATTCAATTTTTAAGATTTCAAATAATTCGGTTCTGTTTTTCACCCTTTCCGTATTTGTAGAGAATTTGAGATTAGCAATTAAATTATCACAATTAAAAAAATGACACAAGCCTATAAACTGCTTATCACTTCCAATTGCTAACACAATTTGTTTTTTATCTATTGTAATAAAAAGTTCGCCATAAGGTGCTATATTAGGGTGAAGCGAACCTATGGGCTGCGGGTTATGTTTTGCCATTAACCAGTTACTTGCCTGGTTGGCAAGCGAAGCAATTGCTGAATCGAATAATGAAACAGCAACTTTTGAACCTTTGCCCGTTTTCATTCTTTTAATTAGAGCTATTAATATTCCTTCCTTTAATTGATGTGCTGCCATTAAATCAATGAACGCCACCGGCATTTTCAACGGACCGCTTTCGGGTGTTCCGTTCATAAACATAAAGCCGGTTTCAGCTTGTAATACAATGTCGAAAGCAGTTCGTTTGCTCTTTTCTCCAAACCCGCTGATGTGTGCGTATATTATTTGGGGGTTTATTTTTTTTATGGAAGCATAATCCATCCCCAATTTTTTGTCATCGTCTTTTTTATAATTCGAAATGAGTATATCCGCTTCTTTAATTAATCTTATTACTTTTTTCTTTTCTTTTTCATTGGTCAAATCCAGAAAAAGACTTTTTTTATTCCAGTTCACAGAGGAGTAATAAGCAGAAGTTTCCGAATTTTTATCTTCAGAAGCCAATTTCCAGTTTCGTGTAATGTCCCCGTTTGTTAATTTATTTTCAATCTTAATAACATCAGCACCTAATTCGGCAAAAAACATACCTACCGCAGGACCCGCTAAAACATTAGCTAATTCTACAACTTTTAAATCTTTTAAAAATGTTTTCATTCGTACTTATTTGCAACAAAGTTAATTTATTTCCATTAACATGGTTTTCATAAACGCTTTTATTCATAAGTTTACCGAATGATTTCTGAAAACAATTCTTTCAAAATAAAAACAATGCGCACCATGCTTATTTTTAGCATTGTGCTGATGGGAATTAAATTTGCCGCATACATTATTACTCATTCCAACGCCATTTTAACCGATGCTTTCGAAAGTATTATTAATGTTGTTGCTGGTGCATTTGCATTGTTCAGCATTTATTTTGCTACCTTGCCTAAAGACGAAAACCATCCTTACGGACATGGAAAGGTGGAATACTTATCGGTGGGTTTAGAAGGCGGATTGATAGTACTGGCGGGTGGCGCAATTATTTTAAAATCGGTAATGGGTTTTTTTCATCCCTCCGAAATTCATTCGTTAGACATTGGTTTGTATATTACCTTATTTGCCGGAGGTTGCAATTTTGTAATGGGAAAATACCTGATTAAACAAGGAAAATCGCGCAGCTCCATTTTAATGGTAGCCGATGGAAAACACTTTGTAACGGACACTGTTTCGAGTATTGGATTAGTAATTGGTTTAATCATTATTTATTTTACAAAAATATTTTGGCTTGATAATTTAATTGCCATCCTGTTTGGTGGATTTATTTTTTACTCCGGTTTCAAACTATTAAAAGAATCTGTAACCAACTTGTTGGACGAAGCCGATTATGAAAAATTGAACCAGGTGGTAACAATTTTAAATGAATTCAGGCAGGAGAAATGGATTGACATGCACAATTTACGGGTATTGAAATACGGTTCTCACCTTCACATCGATGCGCATATTACTTTGCCCTGGTATGATAACCTGGAAGCAGCCCATGCGGAAGTAACGGCTGTGGAAAATCTGATTAAAGAAAAACTGGAAGGAGAGGTAGAGTTTTTTATTCATGCTGACCCATGTCTTCCTGTTTCCTGCCCTATTTGCCCGGTAAAACATTGCCCGGTGCGCCAACATGAATTTATAAAACGACTTGATTGGACACTTGAAAATCTTCTTCCTGACAAAAAGCATACTTTATAAATGATATTTTTATTCTAAAACCTTCACAATTAAAATTTTTATTACTTTAGCCACTCATAATTTTTAATTAATTTAATTCTCCTCTTTATGAAATTAACTTTTAATACTGCCGAAGTAATTGAAATTATTGACGAAGCACCTAAAGTAAAACGGTATGTGTTTCGCATTCCGGAAATGCAATGCTGCGATTTTATTCCGGGACAATTTACCATGCTCGATTTGCCTATTGACTCCAAACAAACAACCCGGGCTTATTCTGTAGCATCTCCTCCAAGCACAACCGATAATACCTTTGAATTAATAGTTGTTTTAAATCCCGAAGGGTTGGGCACTCCATATATGTTCGATAACTTAAAAGTGGGTAGTAAAGTTCCTGCCTCGGGGTTCATCGGTAAGTTTGGAAAAGCCCGCCCTGCTGCTTTCGAAAAGGAAATTTGTTTCATCTGTACCGGCACCGGCATAGCTCCTTTTCGCTCCATGCTGCTCGATATAAAAAATTATAATATACCTCATAAAAGTCTCACATTAATTTTCGGTTGCCGCTTCGAAACCGATATTTTGTACCGAAAAGAAATGGAAGAGTTGCAAAACCAACTTTCGGACTTCAAATTTATTCCTGTTTGTTCGCGCGAAACTTCGCCCGATTGGAAAGGAGAAAAAGGATATGTGCATTCCATTTATAAAGACCTCTTTGCACACAAGCCCCCAGCCCTGTTTTATATTTGCGGCTGGAAAGCAATGATTATGGAAACGGTCGAAAACCTGAAAGCAATGGGATACGAAAAAAGTGATATCAAATTTGAGTTGTATGATTAAACCCTACGAATTTGTTTTTCGCAAATTTATAGGTTATCTATAATAAAATAATAAAGTCAAAATTTTTGCCTTAAACTGATTCAGAGGACAAGTCCGGGTGGCGAAACTGGCAGACGCACCAGCTTGAGGGGCTGGCGAGAAATCGTGGGAGTTCGAATCTCCTCCCGGACACATTTATTACTCTTGTTACCCTTATGAAAATTTAAGGAATCAAATTTTTATATGCTCTGTTTATTTGAAAGCGGGGAATTATTATTAAGTTACATGGAAACACCTATCTTTGTACCCAATGTCGTTCTCCAAGAAAAAAATAATAATAGTAGGTCCTGCTTTTCCGCTTCGCGGAGGCATTGCCAATTTTAACGAGGCGCTTTGCAGGGCTTTAAATAAGTCTGGTTACGACTGCAAAATCATCTCTTTTTCTTTTCAATATCCCAAAATACTATTTCCCGGAAAAACACAATTTGATACCGGCAAAGGTCCGGATGATATAGTAATTGAAACAAAAATAAATTCGGTAAACCTTTTTAACTGGTTAAAAGTGGCTAATTATATTAAGCAGCAACTGCCGGAACTTGTTATTTTCAGGTATTGGTTACCTTTCATGGCTCCTTGTTTGGGTACTATTGCCAAAAGGATAAAAAAAGGAACGAATATAAAAACGATTGCCATTACAGATAATGTTATTCCCCACGAAAATCGGACAGGTGATGAAGCACTTACCCGCTATTTTGTAAAACAAATGGATGGTTTTATTGCTATGTCAAAATCGGTAATGAACGATTTAAGTGAGTTTACAGCAAATGACAAAAAGGTTTTTCTTCCTCATCCTATTTATGATATTTTTGGTGATATGGTAGAAAAGCAAAAGGCGCTGAAGCATTTAAAATTGTTGGAAAACGATAAATACATTTTGTTTTTCGGGTTTATCAGGAGGTACAAAGGGTTGGATTTGTTGCTGGAAGCAATGGCTGACGAGCGGATAAAAGAACTTGGAGTAAAACTTATAGTAGCCGGAGAATATTACGAAGATGCTAAACCTTACGAGGAAATAATAAAGAAACATAAGCTGGAGAAATCGGTTATTTTGCGAACCAATTATATTCCTGCGGAAGAAGTAAAATATTATTTTTCTGCCTGCGACATGGTGGTACAACCATACAGGAGAGCTACACAGAGTGGGGTAACGCAGATTGCCTATCACTTCGAAAAGCCTATGTTGGTAACTAATGTAGGTGGGCTACCCGAAATAGTACCTCATAATTTGGTGGGGTATGTGTCTGAAATTAATCCCAATTCTATTGCAAATTTTATTGTAGAGTTTTATGTTCACCATCGTGAAGAAGTTTTTATTGCTCATATTTCTAAGGAAAAAGAACGGTTTTCATGGAGTGCTTTTGTTCAAGGAATGGAGGGGCTGGCAGCTTCGCTGGAGGTTGAAACAAATAATTATTAATTTACGAATCATAGCTAAACATTGGCAGATTTTTCAAAGGCCACAAGGTTATACTCCAGATTGGTTTTATCACAATCTATACCTTAAATTATTAGTAAATACGTAACTATTCTTTATTAGTAACCTCTCTACTTCTGCGCTTTCTTTAATAAGTACCAGGCTAAAAAGCTAAACAGAAAATTAGGAATCCAAACGGCTATCAAAGGAGAAAGTAAACCACCCGCAGCAAAAGTAGTGCTCACCTGCATAAACATTATAAAGGAGAAACTGATAAAAATTCCTAACCCAATGTGCATGCCTATTCCGCCCCGTACTTTACGACTCGCAATGGAAACACCAATGAGGGTGAGAATGAACGTAGCAAAAGGAAAAGCATTTCGCCTGTATTTTTCTATTTCATACACCTCAATATTATCAGAACCTTTCAGTCGCTCCGATTGAATATATTGGCCCAACTCGGGAGTATCCATTGTTTCAACCGTGTTATCTTTTCTTCCAAATTCTTTGGGAGTAAAAGCGAGGGTTGTGTCCATTTTTTTTCCTTTCAGAATGTATTCTTCCATGCCATTAATGGAACGAATAAAATAATTATTGATGGTCCAGCGACTTTTTATACTATCCCATTTTATAGTTTCCGCCATTAGTTTATAATATAATTCACCTTTATTAAATTTTTCGATAGAAAATTTGTAACCTGTATTTTCTTCGGTGCTGTATCTTTCCAGGTATATATAACTGCCCGGAGATTCCTGTTTATGAATATTCCTGTCCATATTCCTAAACTGGTCGCGGATATACGTATCCTCAAATGCAATTCTTCTTTTGGTTGCCCGGGGAATGATGTAGTTATTAAGATAAAGGGAAAGCCCGGCAATAACAGTAGCAGAAAGAATGTATGGAAAAAGAATGCGCCTGTAGCTAATGCCGCTGCTTAGAATAGCAACTATTTCGGTGCGCGATGCCATTTTAGAAGTAAACAAAATAACCGCGATAAAAGTGAAAAGAGGGCTGAACAGATTAATAATGTATGGAATGAAATTAAAATAGTAATCAACTATAATGGCTTTCAGAGGAGCTTCCTTTGCCAGGAAATCATCTATCTTTTCAGAAATATCGAACACTACAACTATGAGAATAATAAGGAACATGGAGAAAAAAAATGTTCCCAAAAACTTTTTAATGATATACCAGTCTAAAATCTTCAAATGCTAAATTGTTTTATTGTTAAATTGTTTTATTGTTGCATTGTTAAATTGCATTATTGCAGCTTCCACTAACAATATAGCAATTTAACCATTAAACAATTAGTTAGAGTCTATTCCCCAATTGCTTCACCATTTTATCTTTCCATTCTTTGAAAGTACCTGCTATTATTTGATTGCGTGCTTCCGTAACCAGCCATAAATAAAACGCGAGGTTGTGGATGCTTGCAATTTGTGCGCCAAGTAATTCCTGCGAATGTACTAAATGCCGGAGATATGCTTTTGAATATTCTTTGTCCACATACGATGTTCCATCTTCATCCAGCATAGAAAAATCATTTTTCCACTTTTCGTTTTTAATATTAATAATTCCTTTTTGAGTAAACAAAAAACCATGTCGCGCATTGCGGGTAGGCATTACACAATCGAACATATCAATACCTAATGCAATGGTTTCTAAAATATTTATCGGAGTTCCCACACCCATCAGGTAGCGAGGTTTTTCGGCAGGCAAAATGGAACATACGACTTCTGTCATGGCATACATATCTTCAGCCGGCTCGCCCACCGACAAGCCTCCAATAGCATTTCCCTCCCTGTTTTGTGCAGCAATAAACTCTGCCGACTGTTTTCTCAAATCTGTATATACACTTCCCTGCACAATAGGGAAAAGGTTTTGAGCGTATCCATACTTACTTTCTGTTTCATCAAAGCGGTTGCAGCATCTTTGCAACCACCGATGTGTCATGTGCATCGATTTTTTTGCATAATCATATTCGCAGGGGTAGGGGGTACATTCATCAAAAGCCATAATAATATCAGCTCCAATGGTGCGCTGAATATCCATAACATATTCGGGAGAAAAAAAATGTTTACTCCCGTCAATATGAGACGTAAATTTTGCACCTTCCTCCGTTAGCTTTCTGCTGTTAGATAAAGAGTAAACCTGGTAGCCACCGCTATCCGTTAATAAAGGTTTATTCCAACCATTAAATTTATGTAACCCTCCAACCTGTTCTATTATTTCCAAACCCGGACGAAGATATAGGTGATACGTATTTCCTAAAATAATTTGAGCTTTAATATCCTCTTTTAGTTCCCGCTGATGAACAGCTTTTACCGTTCCGGCAGTGCCCACCGGCATAAAGATGGGAGTTTGAATAGTTCCGTGGTCGGTTGTTATTTCTCCTGCCCGTGCCTTGCTGTTTGTATCTGTATGCGAAATGGTAAACTTCATAAAATTTTCAACGAATAACGAATTTTAACGAATAACGAATGGTTTGAAATAAAAGATTTAATATAAAATTCCCAATTCGTTATTGGGACAATTCGTTATTCGTTGACTTCAATTGTTAATTACTTTGTGTAAAATGTGCCAAAGATAGTATATTAGATAGAAAGGATAAATCTATTTTTGTCTTTCTAAATTTAAAAATTTGTATTCGTCTCCTTTTTTATTGAAAACCATGATTGGTAAATTCGTAACTATTTGTAATTCGTAATTATGAATTGGTCTTTATTGGTAACTCCTTCCATAGGGTTAATCGTTTTTTATTTATTTGTTTTTGCTCTGCTGGTGCAGCTCCGCTACTACCTGGGCTATTTCAGCCGGTTGGCTTTTTATAAGAAAAAAGAACTGCCACCCAACACACCTCCTGCATCCATTATAATATGCGCCAAAAACGAAGACCATAATATTGTGGATTTTCTTCCGTTAATATTTCAGCAGGACTATCCCGAGTTTGAAGTAGTGGTGGTAAACGATTGTTCGTTCGACAATACAGGAGATATATTAAATGAGTTTGCAAAAAAACATGCCAACCTTAAAATAGTTACCATTATTGAAAACGAACATCATTCGCATGGAAAAAAAGTAGCATTGATGATGGGAATAAAAGGAGCTACGCATGAACACCTGTTGCTTACCGATGCAGATTGTTATCCTACCAGCAACGACTGGCTGAAAAATATGATGCAGCATTTTACAGGCGAAACAGAAATAGTGCTGGGTTACGGTGCGTACGAAAAACAAAAAGGGCTGGTAAATAAATTAATCAGGTTCGATACTTTTATGATTGCCCTGCAGTTTTTATCTTTTTCCCTGGCTCGAAAAACATACATGGGAACCGGGAGAAACCTGGCTTACAAAAAATCATTGTTTTTTAAATTGAAAGGTTTTGCTTCTCATTACCACATAGAGTCGGGTGACGATGATTTGTTTGTGAACGAAGCTGCCACAAAAAAGAATTCGAAAGTGGAAATCAGTATCGGCAGCCTTACCGTATCGAGAGTAAAAAGCACACTGAAGACCTGGATGCGGCAAAAGCGAAGACATGTTACCACTTTCAAACAATATACCTTTGGCAGTAAGTTTCGGCTTGGTATGCTCGCCTTTAGCCAGTATTGTTTTTATATAACGTTCATCACTTTATTATGCCTCCAGTTTCAGCCGGTTATTGTTTTAATCGTCTTTGCATTTCGTTTGTTAGTTCAACTTTTTATCTATAAAAAATCCATGAACCTATTGTCAGAAAAAGATTTATTACTATATTCGCCACTGATTGAGTTGGTTTTATTGATAATGTATCCTGTCATTACGTTTTCAAACCT
>JANYDQ010000128.1 GCA_025363555.1 Bacteroidota bacterium
AATAATGCCCCAAAATAAATTACCTATACTTTCTTATTTTTATACCCAACAATTTTATTAGTTCCTCGATATTTTTTAATTACGCAGCCTTCTTGCAAATTTTTAAATTTACTCCTGCTGTAACAGGTATATAGTTACCACTTTATTTTGGTTGCTATTATTATTATTGAAATGCAGCGATTTTGTCATTTCCAAATCAATTACATCCATGAAAAGCATTATTCTTGCCATGAATACAGCATCACCTCCTAATACAGGATTTTGATATGCAACGTTTTCAAGTTGGGAAATTTCCGTGCTATCGTATTTGTACCAATATTCTATTGCCCTTGTGGTATCAGTATTATATGCTAATTCATTCAGATAAATGGTATTTACAATTTTTTGATTTGCTTCATCAATAACATACAGCAAGGCAGCAGCATGGTCTGTGGTCATTAAGCTATGCTCCAGAGACTTTCCTTTGGGAGTTAAGCCTTCGTCAAGCAATAAATTGGTTTCAATTTCGGTAAGTGTGGAACCTTCTATGCTGGTGGAATGATGGGTAACAGAATAGAGGTTGAACTTATCAAAATGAATGCTTTCTGATAAATTTAACCGTTGGTATTCTTCTATTAGTTCGGTAATTTGCATACAGCAAAAGTAAGTTATTTTGAATTACAATAAAATAAACTGAAACCATCTACTTTTTATTTTTGGATTATTTGCCTTGCAGCCCTTATTTTTAATCAAAAAAAGCCCCCCTTTGTGTAGGCAAAGGAAGGCTTTATTCAATTTTCAGTTTCGTATAGTTGCCCCGAAACCGAAGGTACGCTAACTACGGAACAATGATGTTCAAAATCACGCTCCAGGGATGAGTCCCGATTTTGTCGATATACGTTACCCTGAAATAGTAACGCTTACCGCTTATCAAACCGGAAGCCATGCAGCTGGCTTTAGTGCCAGCATACAAGCTCTCCCAGCTTGCCTCATCAGCAGGAGTAAGTGAGAACTCAAACTGAAAAGTCGCTCTTTTCAAGCCTTTTGTTCTTAACTTCACTTCTCCCGGAACAGCTCCGTTGACTTTAATTCTAAAGTCGTTCGGGGGCTTCACCGAAACCCTTTTTACTTTCATCGCAGCACTTAAAATCGTTTCCGAAGCAGTGCTTGCGTCTAAGTTCGCGATGGTTTCTACATAGCCACCCAAACTAATGGTTGAAAGTTCCAAAATGTTGCGGAACACTTTAACCGTTGCTGTTTTCAACGGTCCACCCGCAGTAGCTGCCATTGCATTTTCCATATTCACTATGTCTGCAAGATAGCTCACCAAACTTGGACTTGGTGTAATAAACCGTAAGTTACCGGTCATCGCAACTAAAATGGCGCGGGCTAACGTAATCATTTGGGAGTTACTCAATTTCTTCATTCCCAATACTACAATAAAACGTATCATAGCTTTTTGATTTATTTTGTCTCCTCTCGCCCGCTCCGGCTGCGCGAAACGAAATTCAACGTTATTTATTTTATTTAATTATGTGCCGGACTATCTTTTACTGTCTTTTCACTGTTTTTTGTACTTTGTCTGTCGTATCGTCCACCTTTCCTATCGTTTCTTCCACCTTTATGGTCGTATCGCCCACCTTTCCTGTCGTTTCTTCCACCTCTACGATGGTTTCTTCCACCTCTAGGATGGTTTCTTCCACCTTTCCTGTTGTATCGTCCATCTTTCCTGTCGTTTCTTCCACCTTGTCTGTCGTATCCTCCACCTTGTCGTTAGTATCGTCCGCTTTTACGATGGTATCGTCCACTTTTCCTGTCGTATCGTCCACCTTTACGATAGTAGTTTCCGAATTGTCTGTCGTCTCGTCCACCTTTCCTGTTGTTTTTTCCGTTTAATTTGTTGTTAAATTCTATTTTACTGTTGTTTTGTCCGAATGGTCTGTAGTATTTGCGGCAATGTCTGTCGTAAATGCCGCTTATTTCTTCCATTAATTCGTTTATTCTCTTCAATTCCCTTTGTTTAATTTCATTGCTTTGAGCTGGCGTTGTCGTCTTTTCGCTTTCCAAATAAAAATGATTGGAGTTCAAAAAGTAAAACAACTCTTTTTCAAATTCATAATATTCTTTCACAAACTGTTCAAGAGAATGTTTCGGCTCGGGCAGGGCATCCCATGTGTTTTTTACAACGAGAATAAAATCATCGTCAAACGGAGGTTGTATATCATCAGGATTTTTCATTTTTAAAAGTTTTTATTTTTATTCAGAAAGCAATTGTTGGTTTTTTTTAGCACTGCTCTCTACTAATCGGTTTACTGTCCCGCCTTTTTTATGCTTTTGGCGTGTTTAATCGGGAAACACATCCCATCTTCCAGCAGGAATTTATGCGGCAACGGGCAGGTGGTTCCGGGGTGAGTATGATTTTTATGCGACAGGCGAATACATTTGCCTTTGTGGAGGGGGCAGCGTTGAGGTTTTTTACTTTTCCGTATTTTATTATAAACCGCTCTAATTATTTTTTTGGCTGCATTTCTCATCCTGCTCCAAACCGATTTCTTTTTATATTCATTTTTTTGCCAGGTATTGTTCCTGTTCCTGCATTTTTGAATGTAGCCGGGGTTTTCCGCTTTTTCTTTTGCAATCCAGTGTTTGCTGAATTGCTTTTTGCTATGGAGAGAAGTGTCATCCAGGTTGGCTGTTCGCTCCTTGTTCTTAGCAATTTTTACGTATTCTGGAATATAACTGATCAGATCGTCAACAGGGGCATCCTCATGCTCGGATATAATATTATGAGCAATATCAATTGAGGTAAGCCAGCTTTTGAATTTTATTCTTTTTAAATATAATTCAATCGCTGCAAGAAATTTTGCATACTTAGAATTTGAGAATTCCATAACTACTACTTTATCAATTTACACACAACTATATTATGTGCAGGGTGTCGCTATTTGATAAGTTTGCCTTTAGTAATTATTTCTTCATGCTTTATTTTTTGTGGGGTTATACACAGGTTATACGAAAAGCAATAAAAAAGGTTACAGTAAAATGAAAATAATTTTTCATCCCTTTTTATTCCCGTTTTCCCTCCTTAAAGACAATTCGTTTTAATTCGTTTATCTGTAACCATTATCTTTGCAGAAAATTAAATAATGGATTCATTAACTCATATCGTATTAGGGGCAGCTATCGGGGAAGCATTGTTGGGGAAAAAAATCGGGCGCAAAGCAATGCTCTGGGGAGCACTGGCAGATACTATTCCCGATTTTGATGTGTTGGCATCCCCATGCTTTACCAACGCACAGCAGCTTTTAGTACATCGCGGAATCACTCATTCGTTTTTTTTCATCATCCTGGCATCAGTGCTGCTCGGTTTTTTATTTTATAAATATAACCGCAAAACAGCTGTGAGCCAAAAAGAATGGACCACTTTGTTTTTTCTCGGAATGTTCACTCATATTCTTATTGATTCGTTTACCGGCTATGGCACCGGCTGGTTCGAGCCTTTCAGCAGTTACCGGGTTTCGTTCAATGCCATTTTTGTTGCTGATTTGTTTTATACCGTTCCGTTTCTCATCTGTGTAATCGTTGCCATTTGTGCAAAAAGCGGCTCTGTTACCAGGACGCGATGGAACAAAGCAGGGTTAATTATTTCTACCGGTTACCTGATTTTTACACTCGTAAATAAACAATACATCAATCACCAGATGAGGGCAGGATTAAATAAAAAAAATATTATTGTTTCCGATTTTGTAACCACTCCTACCCCTTTAAATAATATTTTGTGGACCGCTTACGCTGCTGATAACAAAGGTTTCTGGTTCGGATACTATTCATTGCTCGATAAAACAAATGACATTAATTATTATCACGTAAATAAAAAAGAAGAGTTATTAAAACCTTTTGAAAACGATAAGGAAGTAAAAATATTAAAGCAATTTTCGAAAGGTTATTATTGCATGTCCACCCACGACAGCGCCATTTATTTTAATGACATTCGTTTCGGACAAATGGGCGGATGGGATAAACCTGATTCGACTTTTGTATTTTCTTTTAAACTGAATAAGAATGCAGATAATACCATGGCATTGAACCGCAGCAGGTTTAAAACTTCTTTTGGAGATGCTTTTTCTTCTTTAGTAAACAGAATAAAAGGCAGATAAAGCAGTTATTGTTTTTTCATTTCCTTATACCTCACAAAAATATTAATCCAAACCAGGCGGGATGCGCGATAAAATATGGGCATTAATAGTATTTGAAGAATGGCGAATACCACAAGAAAAGTAATGGCATCAAAATTAAGCACCACGCACATGATAAGAAATACAGAAACTCCAAATGCCACTGTTAATCCATAACTGACAAACATAGCCCCGTAATAATATCCCGTTTCGCGTTCGAAATCTTCATTACATACCGGGCAACGTTTATTCATTTTATCAAATTTCTTTAACCAGTATGGGTTTTTAGATTCAAAAAAATTACCTTGGTGGCAGCGGGGGCATTTGTTATTTAAAACGCTGTAAAGTGCAGATTGTTTGTACGACATAAAATAAATGTATAGTACAAAGATACCGTTAATGATGGCAGTAACTCAATTAATACAATAAAGTTTATTGTACTAAGGTAACACTTCCAATGTATTTACGTGCGTTTTTTAAATTATCAACGATATTAAACACATATACATAAACATCAGCCGGCATTGATTCTGTTCCGTTATTTACTCTTCCATTCCAATGCCTGTTGATATCGTTCGAAAAGAAAATCAATTCGCCCCAGCGATTATAAATACTCATTTCATACGATTTAATATTGGTTCCTTTTCCATAAAACTCATCGTTTTTGCCATCTTCGCCAGGGGTAAATGCATTAGGAACATAAAAGGTAAATTCGGGGGTAATGTCTATACACAAGGTAGTGGAATCAGCGCATGCCCCATTGGTAACTTTTAATTTTACGCAGTACGTACCTGTATCAGCATACCGGTGCGAAGGATTTGTTTCAGTGCTGGTATTGGTTGCGGGGTCTGCAAAATCTCCAAAGTTCCAGTAATACTGCAACGAATTAACCGATTGATTAGTGAAGTGAACATCCGGGGTAAATTCCGATGTGGCAAGCGGAGCATAAAAAACAGCAACAGGTGTTGGATTAACAATAACCGAAGCAGTGGCAGTACCGCTGCATCCGCCCGTAGTTCCGGTAACTGTATAAGTAGTACTCGTTAATGGAGAAGCATCTGCAGTATTTATTCCTGTTGACGTTGCCCCCGAACTCCATACATAAGTAGTACCACCGTTGGCACTTAAATGTGCAACATCTCCCGAACAAATAGCAGCTCCCGTGGCAGTAATAGTTATGGATGCACCCACCGTAACTGTAGATACGGCAGTACCAGAACAGCCTGCCATGGTGCCGGTTACTGTATAAGTAGTGGTAGTAATAGGAGATGCCGTAGCCATGCCAACCCCGGTAGCTGTTGCGCCTGCACTCCAGGTATAAGTAGCAGCCCCTGTGGCTGTTAAGGTTGCTGTCATTCCCTGGCAAATGAATGGTGAATTCACGAGAACAACAGGCACCGGATTTATAGTAACAGTGGCAACAGCAGTTCCCGAGCAGCTTCCCGTGTTGCCGGTTACCGTATAGGTGGTAGTAGTTGCCGGTGATGCCGTGGCAGAATTTCCACCCAAAGTGGTTGCAGTTGCCCCTGCACTCCATGCGTAGGTAGTTGCCCCGCTGGCAGCAAGCAGCGCTGTTTGCCCGAGACAGATGCCCTGTGAGTTAACAAGCAGGGTTAAACCTGCAGAAACGGTAACAGTGGCTACAGCACTGCCGGTGCAGCTTCCCGTAGTCCCGGTAACGGTGTAGGTAGTCGTTGCTGCCGGAGATACATTCGCAGTATCTGCTCCTGCATTGGCAACCCCTCCGCTCCAGGTATAGGTCGTGCCCCCGGTGGCGGTTAGTGTAGCCGTTTGTCCCGAACAAATGCTGGGCGAGTTCACTCCAATGTTTAATCCCGCAGCAATGATAACGGTAGTTTGTGCAGTATCGCTGCAACCAAACGAATTGGTGGCGGTAAGTGTATAAGTGGTAGTAACCGTTGGCGATACCGTTGGGGTAAGCGTGGTCGAACCCGTCATACCAGTAGTTGGCGCCCACACATAAGTGGGCGAAGCAGGGTTATTGAAGTTCAATGTCCAGTTATTTATCGTTCCTAAATCACCGCCAGCATCATCTCCGGCTTCCAGCGTCCAGTTACCGTTCGCACCTGCGCACCCCTGCGAAGCAGTAATAAATGCCGACCATGCAGCAGCACCTCCGGCAGGTACAAAAGTTCCGTTAAACGGAGCAACCCCCGAACCAATAGCAGTAGAAGCCGATGGAGTAAAAGTGGTATTAGTAAAATTATCTCCAGCGCCCCCGTTATTATTAATTAACTGTATGCTGTTTCCGCAAGGGTCAAACAGGTACACGATTAAATCCGCATCAAACGTATGGCTCATGTTTAATGTAATTCCTGTAAACGTCCACCCGGGGTTTAAACCTGTTACCGAAAGCGTGGAAGTAGCAAACGACCCTCCGGTTCCTGTCCATCCGAAAGGAACTCCCGAGTCTGGCACTGCCACATTATTATTTGCACCGCTACTGTTAAAAGTAGCCGGAATGTTAGACGGACCTCCAACCACTGCGCTAAGCATAGCACTTTGCCCTGAACACACCGTCATTCCGCCCGAAGCAGTTACAGTCGGGGCTGCCAGCACCGTTACCTGGTGAGAAACCGTACTCGTTCCCGCACCGCTGTTGGTAATAGTTTCTTGCACCGTATATATTCCCGCAGCAGCATACACATGTGAAGGGTTTTGATAGGTACCTGCCGTACTTCCCGAAAGCAGCGCTGTTCCGTCACCAAAATCCCATGTCCAGCTCGTAATTGGTGTTCCGCTGGTGGATAAATCAGTAAATTGTGTAGCCACTCCCTGGCAAACAGTAGTAGCAGAAAAATTAGCAACAATAACAATACAAAAGCTCTGCGCATTATAATACAAACCCGAGCCCCCTGTAAATCCCCAATAAACATTAGGATTTCCGCCAAATACATTCGCAATAATATTGCCAGTATACGTCAGTCGTATCACCCCGTCAAACCACACCTGCATCGTTTGTGTGCCCGGGTTCCACGCTATCCGCAGGGTATGGTTAATACAATCTTCCACATTAAACTGCGAAGAACTTGCCGGCACCGGACCCGCCAGGTTATTAGCAGTACTATGGTTTACATCGCCATTCGAATTAATAGAAATATGGTCATACCAGGGGTCGAAATCAGGTATGGAGTTTTGATAAGTATCAATATATATACCCAGCGAAGGACTCACTCCCCCCAGCCCCATGCCGTTTCCGCTCACCCCCACATTGGTGCTTTGTGCCTGCAGCCCGAAACAAATACCATCCGCACCTGCTGTGTCACACCCCAAATTAACAAAAAAAGTAAAATCGAAAGCATTCGAAAGGTCTATCAGGCTGGTGTTCCATATAGAACCTACCTGCCCCCCTGTATTAGGGGTTATCTGGTAGCAATTACCTCCCAGCGCTGCCCCGTTCCCGTTTATTTGATATTGTGCTTCTCCCTGTTTAAAGGCAAACAGTAAGGTAAAAAGTAAGAGGTAAATAATTTCTTTTTTCATAATAGAATAAAAATTAACTGAATAAAAGTACCAAATTAATTTAACCGCGCGCCTAAATAGTTTTGCTTCCTGCTTTAAAGGACTATGAAAACAGCCGAAAGGGTGCACCTGTTTTCAAACAAAAATTTTTTGGTTTGCATAAATTTTTTCAGACCCTCCGCTTTAGGATAGTCAGCGTGTTAAGTATCTCGTTTGCCTCCGGCAGTCGCTGTATTGTTCGCTCGTTTTTTTCTTCCCTCCTGCCTGTTTTTTTATTTGTCTCATTTCTTTTGTATGCCTCCCATTTCTCTGTAATCTAGTAGCAGGATTATTAATTTTACACCAAATTTATTTCGAAAGACACATTACCTCTTTCATCATTCTCATCGTCATCTTAATTTATTATCTATCTTTATTCGCTTTTTAAAAAATAACAGGTACAGGTGACCTCTGGGGAGGTGGTTAAATAAAAATTTAAATGAAAAAAACGATTGTCTTCTTTTTACTGTTTACTATTTACTGTTCGCTCTGCCGTTTTTCCGCGCAAAGCAGAACGATTGATTCTCTGCTTAGAATAGTGAACCCCGAAAATGGGCAAGTGTATGCAGATACCATGAAGGTAAATGTATATAACAAGTTATGCGGTGAGTATGACAACAGGAGCGATTTTGAAAACGGGCTGAAATACGGAAACATGGGATTGGAACTTGCTAAAAAGATAGGTTTTAGAAAAGGGGAAGCCAAGTGCTATACTAACCTGGGAAATATACTGGACGACCAGTCGGATTATTCGAAAGCGATAGATTATTACATGAAAAGTATAAAAATAGGAACTGAAATTAACGATACATACGTTACTGCGGTGGCATATAATGATATGGGACTTATTTATATGTACCAGTCGGACTATCCGAAGGCGCTGGATTGTTATTTAAAAAGTTTGAATCTGAACGAATTGCGAAAGGATAAGAAAGGGATGTCCACGAATTTCAATAATATTGGTATTATTTATATGAATCAGAATGATTATAAGAAAGCACTGGAGTATGGATTAAAAAGTTTGAAAACGGATGAAGAACTGGGTGATAAAAAAGGGGTGGCGGATTCGTACAGCAATATTGGAATTATATATGAACGACAAAAAGAGTATGAGCAGGCATTGAATTACTTTTTGAAAAGTAAAAAAATACGCGAACAGTTGGGACTGCGCGAAGCCTTGGCGAATAGTTACAGCAATATAGCAGATATTTATACTAATATATTTATTACCGATACTGCGGGAGCAGGGCTTACTACTTCGGATAATGAGCACATCGCTCATTCGCACCTGCTCGACTCTTCGCTGGCTTTGGAAAACAAAGCCCTGGCGGTGAATAAAGAAATAGGGAATAAATATATTGTAACGTACATTATGCTGGGTATTGGCAATGTTTATTTCAACCAGAAAAAATATAAAGAAGCGCTGGAGTATTATAAAAAAGATTATGTGTTAGCAGATAGTCTGGGAGCATTAAATGAAGAAACCAATATCGCAAAGGCCCTTTCGGGTTGTTACTTTAAAATGCACGATTACGAAAAGGCACTGGAGTGGTACCAGAAGTTTGTTCAGATAGGAGATTCTGTTTTTAACGGAGCAAAAAATAAAGAAATAACCAATAAAACATTAAAGTTTGAGTTTGATAAAAAAGCAATAGCAGACAGTGTTAAAACAGATGAAGAAAAAAAGGTAATTTCTGCTGAACTGAAACAGGAGCAAACCAAAAGTTATGCGCTGTATGGCGGATTGGCATTGCTGCTTGCTTTTGCAGGACTGATGTACAATCGGTTTAAAATAACACACAAACAAAAAAACATAATTGAACTGAAAGAAAAAGAAACGGAGAAACAAAAAAATGTGGTGGAAGAAAAAAACAAACAAATAACCAAAAGCATTGAATATGCCCTTCGAATACAAACTGCTATACTGCCTCCTCCAAAAACAGTAAAACAGTATTTGCAAAACTCTTTTATACTTTACAAACCAAAAGACATTGTAGCGGGAGACTTTTACTGGATGGAAACGGTTCTACGTACCGATGAAGGTCACCCCCACATTGGAGCCCCGGGAAATCAAATCATTTTATTTGCTGCCTGCGATTGCACCGGTCATGGAGTTCCGGGGGCAATGGTTTCGGTAGTATGTCATAATGCACTGAACAGGGCTGTGCGGGAATTCGGATTAACCAAACCAGCCGACATATTAGATAAAACAACAGAGATAATAATGGAAAACTTTGCGAAAAGCGAAGAAGAAATTACAGATGGGATGGATATTTCGTTGTGCAGTCTCACACCTCATCCTTCTGCAAAAGACAGCAAGCAACCTGCAACCTATACCCTGCAATGGGCAGGAGCAAACAACCCCTTATGGATAGTGCGTGGGAACTCTTCGGTTGTGGAGAAGGACAGCGTTGAGGTGTTTGAAACCAAAGCCGACAAACAGCCGGTAGGCAGAAACGAAAACCATCACCCGTTTACCAACCATAGCTTCGAATTATATGCGGGCGATACTATTTATCTTTTTACAGACGGGTTTGCTGACCAGTTTGGCGGGGTTCAAGGCGAAAAAAAATTAACAAGGAAACGATTTAAAGAAATTTTAGTGTCTGTTCAACATCTTTCCATGAAAGAACAAGGAAGGGAATTAGATAAATTTATATTAGATTATAGAAAAAGTGTGGAGCAGATAGATGATATACTGGTGATGGGAATCCGTGTATAGGAACTGGGTGTTATACCTATCTGCCGGTTGCTTACTACTACCTATAGAATTAAAACAAAAAAGCTTCCCCGGTTTCCCGGGGAAGCTTTTTTTCATCAAAAAGAATTAATTACTTTTTATCAGCTTTCATTTCTTCTTTTTTCTCTTCTTTTTTAATTTCTGCTTTTTTAGTAGCATTTTTATCTACTGCTTTTTTAACTTCTTTCTTCTCTTCTTTGTTTGCCTGTTTAATTTCACCTTTTGCCTCTTTCTTAGCCTCTTTTTTCTCTTCTTTTTTCTCCGTTTTCATCGGTTCCTGTTTTTTATCAGGAGTTTGTTTTGCGAACGTTACAGTTGACATTAATAATGCCGCTGCAACTAATAAACTTAATTTTTTCATTTTGTTTTTTGTTTTTAAATTATTATTAATACTATATTTATATTAAGGGTTATGCCAATGCTGTGCCAAGAATTTATTATCCTCTTCAATTGTGAAAAATTAACAAATCAACCTTTTATAAGTTGATTGAATAATAAGGCATCAAATGGAACTAGAAAGTCGCATTCATTAAAAAGAATTATATTTGAAAAAAATCAATCTCAACAGGTAGTATGAAAATCGCAAACAACTATTGCATTTATCATTCATTTTTAAAAAAATGAAAATAAAACATAGCGATACCTTTATTAACGTTTCCGCTTGGTTTATTTATGCGATGGTTACTCTGCTGGCAGTAATCAATCACGAACCTAACAGGGATGAAGCGCAGGTTTGGCTTATCGCCAGAGATTTGAACCTGCCCGGTATATTTTATCAAATCAATACCGAAGGGCATCCTTGTTTGTGGTATTTAATAGTATTGCCTTTTGCTAAACTTGGTTTTCCGTATTTTACTATGCAAATTGTCCATTGGATAATAGCTGTAACCACTACCGGCATCTTTCTGTTCAAAGCCCCAATCCACAAATTAATTAAAATACTATTTGTATTTTCTTACCTCATGTTGTTTCAATATGCTGTTGTAGCGCGAAATTATTGCATTGTTATCCTGTTCTTGTTTCTAATTGCAACTTATTATCAATCGCGGTTTACAAAACCGTACCTGTATTCATTATTATTATTAGGATTATACAATTGCCATGTACTGGCTTTCGGTGGGGCACTGGCTTTAACGGCAATATATTTCATGGAAGCAAAAAATGCGGGCGAATTAAAAAAAGTAAAATATGCAATGCTGATTATGCTTACCGGAGCAATTTCAGTAATAGTCCAGTTATTTCCTTATTCCAACTCTAATGGAAATGCTTTAATTCATACCAACTACATCCCACATCTGAATATAAATACATACTGGATTATATTAACGAGTATTCAAAATGCTTTTATTCCTATCGATTCTCAATACGAAGAAATGAAAGTTGCATTGTTTTTCGGGTTGGTATTAATTTTAGTTGTTGTTTCAACTATCCGCAAAGCAACTGTTTTTATCTTTCTGCTCATTTCTTTCGCATGGATATTCTATGTGTTTTCCACTATTCATTCAGGTTCGTTAAAACACCAGGGACTAATTTTAATATTTATACTTTTCTCCGTGTGGATTTCCAATTATTATGAAGCCAAAGAAAATATGACAAGTAAATTCTTTTCTAAGTTCATTAATGTAATTCTACTTGAAAAAACAGTTTTAATGATCATAGCAGTTTGTTTATTTGTAAATGTAATATATGGCGTAAGTACAATCCGGAAAGAATATAAGTATGAATATTCAGGAGCAAAATCAATTGCAAATTATATTATCAAAAACCATTTGCAGTCAACTGAAATAGCCTGTTACCGTTCGTGGAGAGCAACTGCTTTGGCTCCTTATTTACCATTAGCTAAATTTTGGTTTATAGACAGAAAGGAATATGGTAGTTATTTTAAACTCGATTCCGTATTTACCAACTACGGAGATTCGTTTTCAGAAAAAGAAGTAATAGAAAAAACAAAAGAGAAGTATCATCAAAAGGCATTATTGCTTCTTAACTATCCTTTATCCATGCCTGCAGACAGTACTTATGATTCTCATTTATTATTTCAAAACAATAGACTGACGTGGGGTACTGACGATGAAAACTATTTTCTTTACGAAATGTCATTTAAAAGATAATCGCATCTAATTATATAATTAAACCTGTTGAATAAAAAATCAATATTTACTCGCAATACTATTTTATGGGTCAGTATAACCTTTGTATATTCATTAGTTACTTTAACAGGAGTTTTATATCATGAGCCCTGGCGTGATGAAGCGCAGGTGTGGCTTATTGTCCGCGATTTAAGTATTCCCGATATTTTTTCTCATTTAAGTGCATATGGTAATTTAGGGGTATGGTATGTTATACTTTTTCCATTTGCAAAACTTGGTTTTCCGTATTTCACCATGCAAATTATTCATTGGTTAATCTCCATCACTACGTGTACCCTATTTCTGTTTAAAGCTCCGATAAATAAATTTATTAAAGTGTTTTTCGTTTTTTCATATTACATGGTTTTTGAATATGGAGTAGTTGCACGGGATTATATGCTTACAGTTTTGTTTTTATTTTTAATTGCAACCTTTTATAAATCCAGGTTTACCAAACCGGTTCGGTTTGCGGTTTTTATTTTTTTATTATTCAATTGCCATGTACTTGGTTTTGGTGCAGCATTCGCACTGTTAATAATTTATTTTGCGGAAGTAAAAAGCCGGAAACGAATGGACAGCTTCAAAACTGCTCTAATTATTATGACCGCCGGATTTGCAGTAGCCATCCTTACTCTTATTCCTTTCTCTACTGCAATAGTGGATGCTACTATACCAGTAACATATATTCCCATTTTGAATTACAATGCGGTGTGGACCATTTTAACAAGTATTCAAAATGCCTTCATTCCAACAGTTTATAATTTTGAAGAAATAAAAATGCCCTTGTTTTTTTTATTAGTCTTAATCGTTTACATTTTATCAGCATTTCGCACACCCACAGTATTCGTATTTTTAATAATCTCTTTATGCTGGCTGTTCTATGTATTTATTACCAAACAATACTATGCCCGATACGATGGATTAATAGTGGTATTCGTGATTTTTACCTTATGGATAAAAGAATATTACACGGAAACAAACAACAGGTTAAGTAAAAAGTTGAAGTTTATCAACTATTCAAAGATAGAAGCATCATTTAAAACAATTTTCATATTAAGTTTAATGGTCAATTCCATTTTTGGAATGAGCAGTATCAGGAAAGAATATTTGTACAATCATTCGGGCGCAAAAGAAATGGCAGAATATATAATCCATCATCATCTTCAAAATAATGAAATAGCGTGCTTCAATTGTTGGTCAGCGTCAGTTTCCCCCTATTTACCGACCACAAAATTATGGTCAATTAACAGCAAACGCTATGAAACCTTTTTTATTTTAGACTCGGTATATATTAAGTCTTCAGGAATATCTTCAGAAGAAATGCTGAAAAGAGTAAAAGAAAAGTATAATAAAGAAGCTATTTTGCTCACTGGCGAACCTCAACATATAGTTAACGGGAGCGGAGTTGAAGTAAAATTAATTGCTAAAAACGAAAAGTATAATTGGAAGGACAATGGCGAAAATTACTTTCTGTATAAAATAATTTATTTACCTCATTAAATACATTTTACCCCATCCCTTTTTAAAGTACTGATCGGCTTCGGTTTCGCGCCTTTCTATGTCTTCACCATGCAGTTTGGTAATCACCCGGTATAAATAAACACCGTTTGCCAATCTGTCTCCGAACTCATCTCTGCCATCCCAGGCATAATCCGTAATGTTTCTTCCCACATGTATAAATCCTAATTCTTCTTCAAATATTTCTCTCACCACTTTTCCGGTAATGGTCATTATCTGAATTTTGAAATTACTTGGCAACTGCGAGCCAGTTAAAGTAAATACAAAATGAGTGGCAGTTGAAAACGGATTCGGATAATTCATCACCTCTGTTATAGTTGCTTTATTAATTACCTCAAAATTAATTTTATAATCTACCGCACCGGACTGGTTGCTGGAAATGTCCTTTGCCTGAACGATTAATTGATATGTTCCGTCCAATGGAAACACAGGAGTATAATTTATTTTACAACTGTTGTTTGGCAAAACAGCCGGAACGAACGACATGGTGGAGCCAAACCAGATTCGCTTGGCTGTAGTGGATGCAGGGGATTGTAAAAACACTTTAAAGTCGTTGGTATCGTTCAAAGCCAGGAATTGATTTTCATCTTTTAGTTTCATTAAAATGTTTGGCTTGGCAGAAACAATATCTGCATTTAAAATATGAACCCCATCGAAAGTTACATCCAGCAAAGGATTAGTTCTGTCTCCGGAAACACGGAAAGGAATCCGAATGATATTATTAAAATGATATTGTTCCAGTTGTGAATGCGTTTTATGGAGCGGATTTACTTCTACCCACAACGCATTGTTACCTCTGAAACGAACCGAATCATAAGTGCGAATACTTATGGTATCAATAATTACCTGGTTAGGTACAAATGGTTCTTTTTTTAATTTATCTGGGAAATGATGAGTAACACCATTAGCGTCCACCACCCATTGTGTAATCAATAAACTATCAAGCGGGTTGACACCAGTAAAAGGAACGCTCCCAATATTTTGAACAGGAATCTGAACAACAAAATTATCTCCTTCCTGCACGGTATCTTTTGAGATAAAATGAACTCCCCCAACAGCAGGATTAATGGCGCATTCAGGAACAGGATCAAAAACAACATGCCAGCGTTTTAGTTGTGGAGGCGAATGCATGGAATCGTCTTTCATATCTGCTTCCAGTCGAATGTACGGAAACTGAGTAGCATTTACATACGTTGATAAATCAAGCACATCCAATGAATCTTTAGGAAAATGTGCAAGTACTGTTTCCACTCCACTTGTGTTTATACCAATTACTTTTACTACAATACTGTCTTTGGTAGAAGCACCATCCAATGTTTTCCATCGCCAATGTAACGAATGCCATGCAGAAGATGAGTTAGCGGCAGGACCGATAATGGGAGATTTAATATACCCGTCATTCCAATTGGTAATAATTGGGTTGTTGGAATGTATTATAGCGTTTGCCGAATCGCCAATTATTTCAGAAGCTGTACCAATAGCACTTCCTTTTCTGCCAAACATAATATAAGGGCGGTTTCCACGAAGAGTATCAATCCGACTTGCTCCAAGAGAATTAAACGCGGCTCTAACAAGTGGGTCGAATGAAAAAGTGGGACTAAAAGGAGTAAGGTTAGAAGGACTGAAAGCTAAAACATAATCTCCGTTGGGTATGATATTATTAATTAAATTAGTGATAAGAGCAGCTGAATCATGTATTTGCCAATAATCAAACCCAACTTCATGAACTCCATTACCACCCCAGGTGTAATTACCCAAGGCATAATTACCCCAATTACTACTTCCATTACCATTGTCGATACTCTGTATTGGATTGCCACTGATAGGGTCAAAAAAAGCAAAAGTAAGAGATGGAACCATCCATGGCTCATGATATACAGCTGCGCTATTAATGGTATATTCCGCATTATACCAATCACTAATACTTCCCCCTGTGGTGCAACCGATAACTTTTATATCATTAAAAAAATTAAACTTCCGTTGAGGACGATTAAAATGAACATATTGAAACTCGTCTTTTTTGAATTGAAAAAAATGTGCCTGCTCCCAGCCTTTTTTATTGTTTATATATTGAAAAGAACTTTCCCGCCATTTATATCCGCTTGTTGGCGAAAGCGAGTCGGGACTTACCCTCCAGTAATAAACGGTACTATCAGTATATAAGGGAAAGTTGGAAGGAGACAAATGCGGGTTCCATTTTACAACACCTCCAACAGAATTAATAGTAGTGGAGTGAAGAAACGGACTATTAAAAGTATCTGTTGTGTCTATCTGAAAAACGTATCGCCTGGAAGGAGCCAAAAGATTGGAAGTAGTTGCCTTTAAGGTTACCGTATCTGTTGGAACAATAGCAAACTCATAAGGGTAAACAGGTAGAATATCTCCTCCTGTAATAATAAGGTCCACCTCTCCGGTAGCATTATTATTTTCATTGGCTTCATCAACGGTATTATTTCTGTCAAGGGTAACATAAAATTTATTTAATCCTGCGCCACTTGTATTTCCTGTATCCACTTTAAAAGTAAATTTTAATGTGTCTTTATAATGAGGCTCTCTGTTCACTATTGATTTTGTAATTGATGTTCCGTCAGGAAATGTACGAATGAGTTGGGTAATACTCGAATCGTTAGTTGCCTTGCCTACGTTCGTTCTTACAATTTTTACTATCACATGATCAGGATTGGAAAGAACATCAAAGGTTACATCGTTTCCGGTAATTTTATAATCGGGTTTCAAGCCCGGATTAATTTTCACAGCAGGATCTCCATGCAAGGTCATTTCCCAACAAGTATTTGTATCTTGTTGAATTTGTGATGATGAACCAATTGTTTTCTGAATAATATATCCAATCCCTTTACCATAATTTTTTTTGGAAAGCTGGGAATAAAATTCACGTGAATAATTATTCAAATAGCTTGAAATGCCTAAAGATACTGAACCCAAATACCCAATCATTCCTTTTCGCGCAGTGAGTACAAATATTTCGCTCGAACTTCCGTCAGCGTGTATATCTCCAGCGTAACAGGAATTAGCCAGTAGAAAGGGATAATGCCCCGCAATGGGATTGTATGAATTTATATTGTCGAGGCTCTGGTCAAAACTGCTACCCGATGCGTGTCCGAAAAAGGTCATTAACGACACACCATTATTAATTAAATCCCGCAAAGTATCCGAAGTATTTATCTGAATTGGGGCAGAACTTGATTTAAAAAAACTTTTTACATTGCCGCCATACTTTATATTTTGTATGGTATCTCTATATCCATTTAAGTAATACTTAAAGGCATTTTGTTCGCCCGAAGTGGAACCGCCTCCAAAATGCAATACTTGTTTTTTCCAATCTCCTGTGTCATTTACAGGAGATTCAAATAGTTGCACTTTTGTTAAATAATCATTCACCTCTGTGATTGATGTTGCAGCAAGTCTGCCTGTGGGAATGGCAGGAGCAATAGTTCCTGGAGTTAATCCGGCGGTTAATAAAATATCGCTCGAAGGGTTTCCAAAAGAAGGAACAAGGCAATTTGCATAATAAGTTCCATTCTGACGAGTCCAGGAAACATGAAAAGATTTCCCCATTAAAAACAGATAATGTGGTGGAAAAGCAGAATTGGTATGAATCATAAAATCGCAAAAACCCCTAATGGCTAACGGGCTTTTTACAATTCCATAAGCAAACTGGTCGTACAAATCATCTATATCAACCACCATAGCATTTTGAGAACCACCTGTAATACCGCTTCGATATACTTTATAGGCATTGGCTGACGCCATTAACGATTTATTGGTTACAATGATGTATGCAGAATCGATAGGTGTAGAATAATTTGTGAATTGAGCAGTGGGAGTAACCGGGAGCAGAGTGGTAATGTTTATTATGTTTCCATCGGAGTTGATGAAGCATTTTGTTTGATTGCCTCCCGGGCTATTAGGAACTAATGCTGCGAAATTACTACCATTCTGAATAACACTAATTCTCTTGGCGTTTGATAAATCATAAATATGTGTCGTACCGGTTGCAACTAAATTAGTAAAAATATAATGTGATTTTAACTGCCCTCCTGGTGCATTAGGAACGTACATTAAAAAACTACTGTTCCCTTCTAAATCTGACGTATGAGGATACTTCACTTCTATATATGATATAGCGGTTCGGTTATCCGTAACATTAGCACTAATATTATTACTATTACTCGTATATCTGAAGTTCGTGATGGGATTGGATCCGGAGTGCGCCAAAAGACCTGGGTTAAGATTATAATTAAGAATCCGTTGAGGTTGATATCCTAAAAAAGAAATCCCTGACCCTGACATTGACAAAAACTGATTGCTGTTTCCCTGGTATTCTATTAAAACATTATGGTCGTATGAACCTGGTTGTACGCTGGCTTCCCTGGATTCTCCAACAATAACTGTTGTTAATAGCGCATTGGGTCCTGAAGTGTAAACATTTTTAGTGTTCACAGGATAAATTACATTATTGCCAAAATAAAGCGGGTCGCCATTTCCATCTACTCCAAACCATCCTTCAGCTCGTGTATAACGCACATCGGTACCTCCACTGGCACGAGTTTCCCCATCATAATAAGCGCTGTGAAATTCCTGAACTTCATCTTTGAAAAAATAAGGTGACTGGGTGGGAAAACCAGCAAAATTCACATCTGTTTCAGGTAACAAACGATTATTAAAATTAGAATTATTCCAGGTTAAAAAATATACTGCGGTATCGTTTATTAAACTATAATAAGGATTTGGAATAAAAGGGGTGTTTACATATAATAAGGAATCTAAAGCACCATTATTTTTTTCAGCATAAAACTCTATAAAATCTGAACCATTAAATACCCCGTCACTTTCGCCTTGTATATATATGTATTGCTGAACGCCTTTATTAAATATCTGAATATTTTGCGGGTTAATACTACTTAACTGAATTCCGTTAGCGGCTAAAGCGACACCAAGCGTGGCTGAATCTATCCGGTAAATACCATTTTGAACAACTTTAATCTTGTAATAGTTTTGCGAATAGTTTATCCATCCGTTGGAAAAAGGTTGTGCCTTTATTCCGACAAACAGAAACATGAACAAACATATTACAAGGAGTTTTTTAATCATTTATGTTTTTTAGCAATATCCACTTTTAAAGAAAAGATATGAGAATAAAGTGCCACCGATTTGTTGCCGATATTAGTGTAAGCATAATCGATATACACCGATTTAATACGAACCCCAACACCGATATTCGGTTGAAATGTTTGTATTGATTTTCCGTACGCATCCGTATAGGTTTGATAATTGCAAACGCCAGCTCTTAAAAAAACAATATTCATATAACCCGCTTCGATCCCTATATGAGGGTCAACACAAACTGCTTTACTCTTAATCAATACATTTCGTTTTCCATCGAACGTTAAATCAGCATCAACTTCGGCAAGCAGAGATATTTTTTTGGTAAAATCAAATTTTCGTGCAACAGCTATTAACAACTTGGGTAAAGTTATTTCTACAGAATTACTTGGAATGGTATTGCCGGTGGTAATAAAAGTTTGTTTCATCTGGTCGGACAAATTAAAAGTCCAGGCATTAAAAGTTGACGACAGGTCGCGCGCCATAGCAGCAAATTTCCATTTTTTATAATCATATTGCAATCCTGCATCAATCCCAAAACCCCATGCTCCTGCAAAATCTCCTACCCGCCTGCGAATTATCTTTGCACTCCCGCCCAATCTCAATCCGGGGATTTTCATTGTTTTGGCATAAGAAAGGAGAAAGGCAAAATCAACCGCTGAAAATGTGGTAATGCGGTTATAATCCACTTCTCCGTTTGCATTTATTAAATCGGTTGTGTTCGGAATTCCATCCACACCAAATCTCACAATGCTAGCCCCTAACACCGAAGAGGAATCTAAGCGGGTGGCTATTGCTCCATAGTCATATTTAGCTATACCTGCAAAATATTCGCTGTGCATCAGCGCTACCTGGTGCTGATTACCAATAGTGGCTAACCCTGCCGGGTTCCAATACCCGGAAGTAACGTCATTTACGGAACCGACATATGAATTTGCCATACCCAAAGCGCGAGCACCTACCCCAATACTTAAAAACTCGTTGCTGTATTTTGGTGCCTGCGCAAAGAGGATAGAACACGAAAATAAACTAACAATTCCTGAAACTAAAATTCTTTTTTTCATAATTACGGTTTAAAATTAAACTTTTTTAAATTAATATGCAACAATACATTAACGCAAAAAGTTTACTTTTATTGTGCAGAAGACAAAATTTTCTTTGTTATATTTGTAAAAATAAGTAATTGTGAGCAAAAACAGCCTGATTTACAGCAACATTTTTTTCTACCGTTCAGTAATGAATATTCTATACAAAGGCAATTACAGAAGGCGTTTTGACGGAATTTTTAAATTGATTTCCGGCAAAAGTGTCACCGAGTTATGTTTTGGAGACACCCTTGTTGCAGATTATTGCAAACAGCACAAAATAGACTGGAAAGGGATAGATAGTAATGAAACATTTATTTCTCGGGCAAACAAAAAAGGGTACAAAACCGAGTTAAATGATATAAATGCGCTAATATACTTCCCCAAAGCAGACACCTGCATAATCAGTGGTTCGTTATATCACTTTCATAAAAATATCGAAAACCTTTTTTCTAAATTACTGGAATGTGCCCCCGTGATTATTATTTCAGAACCGATAAGTAATCTTTCTAATCACAAGGGGATAATAGGAAAAACAGCCGCAATTTCGGCAACTGTGAATGGACAAAAACAAAATTTTAGGTTCACTAAGGAATCCTTGTTAGAAACATTAAGTAATTTAAGCGCCAAATTAAATTTCAATTTCAAAGTAGTGGAGCAATTCGAAAAAGATTGGATAATTTTAATTAACAGATGAACCAACCCGAAATTTCTATCGTAATACCTGTTTTTAATAGTTCGCAAATTATGGACGAATTATATAATCGTATTTCCGTTTCCTTAAATACAAAGTGTGAGTACGAACTTATTTTCGTGAATGACGGCAGTACCGACACAAGTTGGGAAAAAATAACCCGCCTCACTCAACAGTTTCCTTCCATTACCGGAATAAATTTAAGAAAAAACAGCGGGCAGGACAATGCCTTGCTTGCCGGATTGCGGATTGCACAAGGAAATTATGTGGCAATTATGGATGACGATTTACAGCACAACCCTACTGATATTTTAAAATTATATGCTCAATGTAAAAAAGGTTATGATGTTTGTTATGCGAATTTTTCTGAACTCAAACAAAACAAAATTAAGAATGCAGGAAGCAATGTAAATGGAAAAATGGCGGAATTTTTGATTTCAAAACCGAAAGAAATTTATTTGTCCCCTTTCAAAATCATTAACAAATCAACCGTTTCCGATATTGCAAAGTTTGCTGGACCCTATCCTTATATTGACGGAATAATTTTAACCATCACCAAAAATCTCACCCAAATAACGGCAGAACATCAGCCCCGGTTTTCCGGAAAAAGCAATTACACTTTTTCAAAATCTCTTTCCGTTTTTATGAAATTGTTTACTGGTTTTTCTGTTGTCCCCCTCCGGATAGCCACAGTAACGGGAGTTGCAGCCACGCTCATTGGCTTTTGTTTGTCCCTCAAATATCTCTACGACTATTTTATTGCAAGAAACACGGTAGAAGGCTGGACAACAACTGTTGTATTAATTATTTTTTTCGGAGGCTCCATATTAACCACTCTCGGCATCATCGGTGAATACATCGGGCGAATGTATCTTACCTTAAACAACAAACCCCAGTATAGTATTTCAGAAATTGTAAGAAGCAATTCGGATGCAAAATAAAATTGTTCTTTCGTTTACCTTTTTATTTTTTATTCTCGTAACCATTTTCAGTTTACCTATTCCTTTTTTTTGGGACGGCACTTTTTTTTCAGAAGCTGCACTATATTTTTTCGAAAATAATAGTTCCAATTTTATTCCATCTCAACAGGTGGACACAGGCGGATTCCCTTTATATTCAACCTATCTGGCACTTGCCTGGAAAGTGTTTAATAAATCTCTCTTCGTTTCGCATCTGGCATTACTTCCTTTCTTAATCGGCATCGTTATCGAATATTTCAAACTCGCCAAGCGATTTTTAAACCCCCGCGCACTTTTATTTGCAATGATGCTTTTAATTTTTGAACCAACATTCATTACCCAAAGTATATTAATGGGATACGATTTGCTTATGATTTATTTTTTCCTTTTATCCCTCAATGCATTGATAAAAAAAACATTTCACACAAAGGCTCCCCTCGCCTTTTTTCAAAAGGAGGGGCGGGGAGTGAGTTCAATAAAAATTATTTTCCAACATAAAATTTACACACTTGCTTTAATTTTTCTTTGCCTAAGCAGCGTTCGTGGCAGTATACTGGGCGTTTCTTTATTTATCTTGGATGTCGTTTTAAATTATTCTTCTTCAAAAAAAATAAAAACCCTCCTCCTCTCTTACGCAGTTCCGTTCACCATCTTGCTTCTCTGGGCATTCTATCACTATTACAAAACAGGCTGGTATCTTTTTTCTCCGCTCCGCGAAAACAGCCACGAAACAACAGTTTCAGTCACCATGATGTTCCGCCAATTATTTTTTATCACCTGGAAAATAATCGACTTCGGGCGAATTACTTTATGGCTGTTTTTAATTTCAGCGGCTCTTTATTTTCATAAAAAACAAACCAACCACCAATTAAAAACAATTTTAAAAGTTATTTTCATCCCCCTCCTCACCCTTTCCCTGTTCATGATTCCTCTCGCCAACCCCATCGGGCACAAATATTTTATTACCATATTTCTATGTTTAAACATCGGAGTATGTTTTTTAATTCAGCAACTTCCCGCTCCAAAAACACAACTCATTTTTATCCTGATTTTCTTCCTTTCTCTTCTTTCCGGAAATTTCTGGCTCTATCCCGAAAAGTACGGAAACGGCTGGGACTCTTCCTTAAAAGTGCTACCTTATTTTCAACTCAAAAACCAAATGGACGAATTTATTAAAACCCAAAAAATAAATCCCGAACAAATCGGCACCCAATTTCCACTCATTGCCGACAAAAAATTCTCCCATCTTTCCGACACTTCTTTCCATTACAAAAATGTTTGGCGCGGACCCATTTCCACCTACCCGTATTTTTTATTTTCCAACGTCATCAATTCCGACATTCCCAATCAAATTGAAAACACAAAAAACACGTGGCAATTAATTAAAAGTATAAAATCGGGAGAAATTTATATTCATCTTTACAAAGAAAAATAATTAGGGTAACTATTTTTGAAAATCACCCTTCTGCCTCCTCGAAAGTTTCCACCCGCTTAGCTGAAATCCTTTTTTGCGCGTTGGGTTTTGGGGAGGGAAAAAAAATTGCATCGCATGAGCAGTAGAAAACTTGCAATCTAAACCCGATAGTATAAATTAAAGTATAGATAGTAAATGGAGAAAATTGAAGAAATTGCCAAATCAGCTAAAGTGGAAACAACGGCTTCCCCACCTATAAATCAATTTTATTTTTCAGGTTTCCTTTTCTATTTTTAACACCAAACCTCCTTTTCATTTTTTTTACCTCTATCATCATCAAAAAAACAGGAATAAAAAATAATAACCCAACAGTCCGATACCTAACCATCGAACCAATTACAGGGGTGGTGATTCCGATAACAGTAAAAAGCAACAGCGCAAAAATCAAACAACACAAAAAAATCTCTTTCTGTTCAATAATGTTTTTGTCATAAAAAACAAGTGCCAAAATCAGGAGCACAACAATACCCATATTTTCAATGGCAACAATAAGCTGCAACCACGATTTAAAAGTAAAAATGTTCGGCTCCATCAATACATTAAAAATAGCGGAAGGTGTATATCGAATAAAATCAACCCATCCTGGAGTTAGTTTTCTTAATTTCAAAACCGTCTTTGCCGGCACCACCGCAGAGTATATCCAATAAGCAGCCGTATCTTTAGCATTGGTTACAAAAGTAGTGTCAGCCATATTGTCCAGTTTCCAGCTCAAATAGTTACTGCCATGTTTAATTTTATAACTGCTGTCGGGCTGCATCATCAAACTATTTTCTTTCTGATAATAATCCACACAAATAAAATTTTTATCATTCACCAAGAACACTCCGCCCTTTGCCTCACTTATTGCTTTCGACTGTCTGTCGGCAATCAGTTGCAAAACATTATAATCAGGATGAATAATTTTTACAACTAATGAAATAAAAACAGCAGCCGCAAAAACCAGGACATAGTAAACTATTGTTTTTTTTGAAGCAACTTTTGTAACCAGCCAGTTGGCAAACAAAACAGGTAACAAGGCAAGAGCAACATAAATTTTTGTAAACAATAATAAAACTATTACAATCAGCAACCCCGTTTTTTGCTTTAAGTCATAACTCCGCTTCAACCCGAAATCGCTGTAATAAATTATTAACCCTACCCACGTTATCACTAACGACTCTTTTAATGCAGCCGAACTCCAGAACAAAATACTCGGAACCCCAAAAATAGAAATAATAATTTGAATTTTTTTTGCCGGAAAATGAAAAACAAATGCTTTGTAAAGCGCAACCAGCCCCAAGAAAGAAAAGAAACAGAAAAAAATAAGATGAACAAATAAGTTGCCAAAGGAGAAGAATTGAAGAATAGCATTCACAGCTATCATCGTCCTCGAATTGTTAAACAAAACACTTTCAAACTCCGAATTCCAATGCTGCATGGGCACATGGGAAGTTTTCCCGAACCATTGTTCAACCAATAGCTTGCTGTCGGAAAAATAAATATGAAAATCGGAAAGCGAATAATAGTGGGTGTAAACTAAATAAACAATACATCCTGCAAAGAGTTTCAGCACAAACAAACCTGCTAAACCTGTTGGCGAAATAGTTTCCAGGGCAAAAAATTTTACTTTGTAAATCAACAAAATAAATACAAGGGAATAAAACAGGGGCAGAATAAATTGCATGGGGATAAAGATAGAAATTGTCTTTTTAATCACACACATTATTTTTTGTTTGTTAACCAGTAAGCAGAAAAACACTAATTTCGCCAGCAAATGAATATCAAAAAAAATATACCTAATGCAATTACCTGCGGCAATTTGTTATGCGGTTGCCTGGCTATTGTTTTTGCCTTTCATAATAACTTAGTGTGGAGTGCATACCTAGTTGGCATAGCAGCCGTGCTCGATTTCTTTGATGGATTTGCAGCACGTCTTTTAAAAGTAGGTGGTGAAATGGGTAAACAACTGGACTCGTTGGCGGATATGGTTACATTTGGTGTTGTTCCGGGAGTGGTAATGTTTCAACTTATAAACTTTTCTATTTATCATGGCATTTCTGATAATTCAAATTATATTCCATATGCAGCATTTTTAATTCCCATATTCTCCGCTCTGCGTTTGGCAAAATTCAATATTGATACTAGGCAAACTTCTTCCTTTATAGGAGTTCCCACACCGGCAAATGCAATTTTAATTTGTTCATTTCCTCTTATCAATTCTTTCCAGCCTTCTTTCTTTAATTATGGAGTTATAACTATTTCTGAAAATGTTTATTTTTTAATTGGACTAACGCTAAGTATGTCTTTCTTAATGGTAGCCGAACTTCCTTTATTTGCGCTCAAATTCAAAACCTTTAAATGGGCCGATAATCAAATGCGTTATATGTTCTTAATAATTTCAGTGCTTTTGTTAATATTATTTCAATTCATCGCTATTCCTTTTATCATATTTTTGTACATCCTTTTATCAATCATAAATAACAAAACAAATAAGAATGAAATACAGAGCAGAAATTGACGTGATGCCATTGAAAGCATTATTAGACCCGCAAGGCAAAGCAGTAACCGGGAGCATGAAAAATCTTGGATTACCGGAAATTGAAAATGTAAGAATAGGAAAACACATTACCCTTGAAATTGAAGCGGCTTCTAAAGATGCCGCAACCACTAAGGTAGATGAAGCATGTAAGAAATTACTGGCGAACCAGATTATGGAGTTTTACGAATTCGAGTTATTCGAAAATTAAATACGATCGTTATTGCGAGGGCTTTTCGCCCGGCAATCTCTCTTTATTGAACGATTGGTGATTTAGTTCCCGTTTTCTTTTTATCGCGCAAAACAAAGTTTTGACCAAGATATACTCTTCTTACCTGTTCATCGTTGGCTAAAACTTCGGCAGTGCCGGCTTTCATTATGCTTCCTTCAAAAAGAAGATACGCTCTGTCAGTTATTTGCAGTGTTTCCTGCACATTATGGTCGGTGATTAATATTCCAATATTTCTTTGTTTTAGTTTCTCCACAATAAATTGAATATCTTCAACAGCAATAGGGTCAACACCGGCAAAGGGTTCATCAAGCAAAATAAATTTCGGGTCTGCTGCCAGGCACCGCGCTATTTCCGTTCTTCTTCGCTCTCCGCCCGAAAGCCTATCGCCCATGTTTTTACGAATATGGGTTAAATGAAATTCATTTAATAATCCTTCCAGGTTAGTTGATTGTTCCTGTTTAGTAAGTTTTGTCATTTCAAGTATAGAACGAATATTATCTTCCACACTCAATTTTCTGAAAACAGAGGCTTCCTGTGCCAAATATCCAATTCCGAGTTGAGCGCGTTTATACATTGGTTCATCTGTAATATCTATATTATCCAGAAATATTTTACCCGAATTGGGTTTTATCATTCCCACTATCATGTAAAACGAAGTAGTTTTACCGGCACCGTTTGGTCCCAGGAGCCCTACAATTTCACCCTGGTTTACCTCTACGGTAACATCTTTTGCCACCGTACGGTTTTTATATTTCTTAACTAAATTATCGGTTCTTAATATCATTATGGTTTGATTATAGTTACAAATGTAAAACAGTTTGTCCACACTGTGAAATAAATTTTTTTATATCCATACTTCTTCCAAAAGAAATAATTAATAATTTGTCAGCAGGTAGCTGGTTTTTCTTACTTTTGCTTTCCGTAAAAAAAAAGAAAATTGTTTATTAATAAAAAAACCGAGCATGAGTGCAACAACAATTAATAAAAGTATTGAATTGAAGGTTTCAAAACTTGCTGACAATATTATTGGATCGGAAATAATAAAACTGGCTGCCGAAGTAAACGAAAAAATAAAAAAAGGAGAGAAGGTATATAATCTTACTATCGGGGATTTTAATCCGAAAGTATTTCCTATACCTGCGGAGTTAAAAGAAAATATTATTAAGGCATACGAAGACGACCAGACCAACTACCCAGCTGCAGACGGAATGCTGGAATTGCGTGAAGCCGTTTCGCATTTATTAAAAGAACGCGGAAACCTGGATTATAAAACGGATGAAATTGTTATTGCAGGTGGTGCCCGACCGGTTATCTATGCTATTTTCAGAGCACTGGTTGATGATGGCGACACGGTGGTATTTCCTGTGCCATCCTGGAACAACAACCATTATACTTATTTGAATAATGCCAAACAAGTATTAATTGAAACCTCGGTTGAGAACGAATTTATGCCCACCGCTGCTGATATTAAACCCCACATAAGTTCTGCTAATCTTATTGCTTTGTGTTCTCCTTTAAATCCAACGGGGACGACCTTTAAGAAAAAAGACCTGGAAGAAATTTGCGATTTGATTTTGGCTGAAAATGTAATACGTATTGCGGAAAACAAAAAACCTGTTTATTTAATGTACGACCAAATATATTGGGCACTTACATTTGGAGATACACATCATTACAATCCTGTAACCCTTCGCCCGGAAATGAAAAACTATACTTTGTTTGTGGATGGTATTTCCAAATCATTAGCCGCAACAGGCATAAGGGTAGGATGGAGTATGGGACCAAAAAAGATTATTGAGAAAATAAAAATGTTATTGACTCACGTGGGTGCGTGGGCTCCCAAAGCAGAGCAGGTAGCCACTGCTGCCTACTTAAAAGACTTAACTAATTACGATAAATTTTTAGCTGAGATAAAATCAAAGATAAATGACAGGTTGGAAGGTTTCTATAAAGGCATTCAACGTTTAAAATCAGAAGGATATAAAGTGGATGCTATTGCTCCCGAAGCTGCTATTTATTTAACAGTTCAGTTTTCTTTGCACGGACAATCTACCGAAGACGGAAGAATTTTGCACGATACAAAAGAAGTAACAAAGTATCTTTTAGACGAGGCAAAAGTAGCATTAGTTCCGTTTTATGCTTTTGGTGCCTCTCATGATTCAAGCTGGTATCGCTTATCTGTCGGAACTTGTAAGCTGGAAGATGTGGATGCGGTAATAAATAATTTAAGAAACGCATTAAAAAAATTATCTTAAAATCAAGGAGATAACGAATCGTAAATATGTTCGTTATTGAGTTATTAATTCGAAATTCGTTGAAAAAGAAATGAAAAATAATTATTGTGTAATAATGGCAGGCGGAATTGGCAGCCGCTTTTGGCCCATGAGCAGAACTGCACACCCAAAGCAGTTCATGGATATATTAGGAACCGGACAAACATTGTTACAACAAACGTATCATCGCTTTTTGCGGCTTTGCCCTAAAGAGAATATTTACATAGTTACCAACGATTCGTATGATGACTTAGTAAAAAAACAAATAAAAGGAATAGATGTAAAAAATATATTGAGTGAACCGGCCCGCAAAAACACCGCGCCTTGTGTAGCTTATGCCTGTTATAAAATAGCACAACTCAATCCTGATGCAGTAATAGTTATTGCCCCTTCCGACCATTTAATTTCTAAAGAAGATACTTTTGTAAAAGCAATCAATTCCAGTTTTAAAAAAGCTGCAAAGGAAAATTGCCTGGTTACTCTTGGCATTCGCCCTACCAGACCCGATACCGGTTATGGTTACATTCAGTTTATAGAGTCGGATAAAAAGGAAAAGGATAAACGCATCAAAAAAGTAAAAACATTTACAGAAAAACCGGATTTGGAAATGGCAAAATTCTTTTTAAAGAGTGGCGATTTCCTTTGGAATTCGGGTATATTTATATGGAGTGTAAAAAGCATTATCACAGCATTTGAAAAACATTCGCCCGAACTGGATACTATTTTTAAAGAAGGAAATGAAGCATATAACACTTCTAAAGAAATGGATTTTATTACCAAAGCTTATAGTAATTGTAAAAACATTTCCATTGATTATGCCATTATGGAAAAAGCAGACAACGTGTATGTAAGGGCTTCCGTAATTGGCTGGAGCGATTTAGGAACATGGGGTTCACTCTATGACCACATTAAACGGGATAAAGACAACAATGCGGTAGTAGGTAAAAATGTGATGCTTTATGATTCTAAAAATTGTATTGTTAATGTTGGCAAAGAAAAATTAGTGATTTTACAGGGGCTGGAAGATTATATTGTTGTGGAGTCGGACGGTATATTATTGATTTGCAAAAAAGAAGACGAACAACAAATACGCACTTTTGTGAATGATGTGAAAGTAGCAAAAGGTGAAAAATTTGTTTAAGTTTTAATATATTAACAGGTGTTTACTTTATAGTGTTACCATCATTTTGATAAGAAAAAAGTAATACATGTCCTTTCCAAATTAAACCTTCCCCCGTTTCCTTCGTCAAATAAAATCCAAACAGATTTTAATTTTTATTCGTTTTTGTTTTAGCTGCTAATGAATTTGAAACACGCTTTATTTATTTTTATTTTCGTGATAGGGTGTTATCCTTCTTTTTCACAAGTTAACCAGTATGTTAAGGATGCAAATGACTCCTTAGTGGTTAAAAAAAATACCTCCATTAATAAAAAACGAATACGCACCATAAAACCTACTACCGATTTCGACCAGCGCTTTTCTTTTTTCAAGAACAGCCAGGTAAATATATGGGGACAAAAGATAGGCGTACTTATTAATGATGAATGGAAAGTAGGCATGGGAGGTTATTTTTTGAAAGATAAATTTCAGGGAGTAAAACTTAACACCACCTCCCCTACCCCATCCAATGTTTATATAAACAGGGATTTGTATTTCGGAACTGTTTATTTAGAACCATTTTTATTCCGAAAACCGTGGTGGGAATTAAGCATTCCTTTTGAAGTGGGGGTTGGAAAAACCACGTTAACCTATTACTATGCAAGCGACAATGCACAATACGATACCAAAATAAAATACTTTTTTCCAACCGGGCTCGGACTTTCACTTTCCCTTAAATTACCTCCGGGAGAAACGTTCAAACCTTTCAGATGGATTGGAATTAATTTTCTTGCCGGCTATCGGTATGATTTGTATCAACATTTGTATAACACAGATTACGATGGTGCATTTTGGTCAGTAAGCGGGGCTATTTTCTTAGATAGAATATTTGATGACTACAAAGGATGGAAGAAAAAAAGAGGCGAGGTTAAGAAATAAGAATATTATTCTTCATTATATTGTTGTCGTTTTTTGCCCCGGTAGGAGCCGGAAAAATAAATAATGCCCCTTAAACCAATTATGGTTTGTTCCTGGTTCCAGTCTCCAAATAATGCCGCTCCAATTCCTACATCATAAGCTATTTTTTTTACTATTTCTACCTGCGAATACAATCCAAATTCACTATATTTTCGGGTGTAGGCAGAAAGGGTGTCATTAATTTGCACCTTACCATAGCCCGTGGAATACGAAGGACCGACAAAAGCTGAAAAGTGTACATCCTTATCTTCGTATCTCCATCCATAGCCCAGGTGCAATTCATAATTAGTGTAAGCACGGATGTCTTCCCCTGTTATTTCCAAGCCTGCCTGGTAATAATTTCTTTTGATATGAAAATTCAAATCGGCACCACCTGTAAACCCCAACTTTCTTTCATAAGTAACGTTTTGCTGCACCCCTGCTCCTATTGTAAACCATTTACTATAGTACCTGAATTTTTTATTGTCCATCACAAACTCACTGTCGAGCGGAATTAAGCGTTTATGATTTTTTGTAAATTCTGCGTTCTTATTTTTATCCAATTTGTAATGGACTCCGTTTATCACAGTATCTTTTTGTGAATACCCGTTTGTTGAAATAAGAATACTTACTACAACAATACTTAAAAAAGAAAAAAGATTTTTCAAAATGAATATTCTAAATTATTTATAATGGCACGCAAAGACGCAAAGCACGCAAAGGAAAAAGTTGATTGTTAAACTCTGCGCTCTTTGCGTCTTTGCGAGACAAACTATTATTTCATAGAACCACACATATCTTCCGGTTTTACCCACAAGTCAAATTGCTCGTTGGTTACTAACCCCAATTCTATTGCCGCTTCGCGCAATGTTTTGTTTTCCTTATGTGCTTTCTTTGCAATCTTAGCAGCGTTTTCATAACCAATGTGTGTGTTTAATGCTGTAACCAACATCAGTGAATTTTCTAAATGCTGTTTTAATATTGGAAGATTTGGTTCTATTCCAACTGCACAATTGTCGTTAAACGAAACACAGGCATCACCTATTAAACGGGCAGACTGCAACACATTAGCAGCTATCAGGGGTTTAAAAACGTTCAACTCAAAATGTCCGCTCATTCCTCCAATAGAAACAGCTACATCATTACCCATCACCTGTGCGCATACCATAGTGAGTGCTTCGGGCTGTGTAGGGTTTACTTTGCCCGGCATAATGGAAGAGCCGGGCTCGTTATCCGGAATAATTAATTCGCCTATTCCGCTTCTTGGTCCTGAACTTAACATTCTCACATCATTTGCAATTTTCATTAGCGACACTGCCGAACGTTTTAAAGCACCTGATAATTCAACCATTGCATCGTGTGCTGCCAGTGCTTCAAATTTATTGGGTGCTGTTACAAATGGCAATCCTGTAAGTTCTGCTATTTTTTTTGCAACCAGTACATCGTATCCTTTTGGTGTGTTCAGCCCTGTGCCCACTGCTGTTCCGCCTAATGCCAGTTCGCGAACCATTACTAACGCATTTTTTACTGCACGAATACTGTTGGTAATTTGTTGTGCATAGCCCGAAAACTCCTGCCCAAGTGTTAATGGAGTTGCATCCATAAAGTGGGTACGTCCCGTTTTTACTATGCTTTTAAAGTCTTCCGATTTTTTTACCAACGTGTTTCTAAGCTTCTCCATTCCCGGAAGAGTAATATCCACCACTGGTTTGGATGCCGCAATGTGCATAGCGGTTGGGTAAGTATCGTTAGATGATTGCGATTTATTTACATCATCATTAGGATGAACAATTATTTTTCCTTCGCCTAATTTATTTCCCTGCAAAACATGTATGCGGTTCGAAATTACTTCGTTCACATTCATGTTCGATTGTGTGCCCGAACCTGTTTGCCATATAACCAATGGAAATTCACTATCCAGTTTCCCGGCAATTATTTCATCGCAAGCCTTTGCAATCAGGTCTTTTTTATCAGCCGGCAATACTCCTAATTCTGCATTTGCCATAGCTGCCGCCTTTTTTAAATAACCAAAAGCATAAATTATTTCCTTTGGCATGGAGGCTTCGGGTCCTATCCTGAAATTATTTCGCGAACGCTCCGTTTGTGCGCCCCAGTATTTATCGGCAGGCACTTTTACCTCGCCCATGGTATCTTTTTCTATCCTGTATTCCATTTATTTTTATATTATTGATAAGTTAAATGTGATGGCAAAAGTACTGTTTAAATAAATAATTCTATTAATTTTGACACATCATTTTAAACCTTTGTAAATTATTTACGTCCTAAGTATTCAAACAACTTAATTAATTATAAAAAAAATAAAAATTATGAAAAAAATTTATCTCTTTAGCTTAATGGCACTGGTAATGGCATCATTAACTAATTGCAAAAAAACTGCTGATGCTGACCTGCCGGAGCAACCGGTACACAGGGACCTCCGGGACCTTTATTAACGGGAACCCTGGAAGGGTACATTTCCCTCTGGGACCAGTATGGCTCGCGCATTTTAACCGGGCAAGCAGGAGACAGCGTATCGCTTATCGGAACGCCTGTGCGGGTGGTTACAGATAGTACAGGCAAATATGTTATTCCAAATCTTACCACCGGAACCTATTCTCTTGCTGTAAACAAATCGGGATTTGGAAACACAATGATTCAGAACATCCAGTTTGCAGGTGGCGGCAATGATATAGTAAGTGCTCGCATATCTCAACCTTCCACTACCCCTGTTCCGCCATTATTAGATTCTATAGGCGCTATCACAGGCAATGTTACCATCTATACTACTTTGCCTTCGGCAAGTTTTCAATCGCGCACTTTTATTATTTATCTTGGAAATATGCCCGGTGTTTCTGCCAATCCGGCTACTTACCTTACTTTTTATACCAAAGTAGTGAACCCCGGAAACAATGCAACCAAATTAGCATTTGTAATTCCAAAAACAGATTTATACAACCAGGGCTTTACTACAGGTCAAACCCTTTACGTAGCCTCTTATGGTGTGGGTGCGCAATTAACAGCCTCCTCATTTATAGATTATAATAATGAAGGGCGAACTGTTTTTACTGCCCTAAGTATGCCGCCTGCCACTACCAGTTTAATAGTGCCTTAATAATTGTTTGTTGATTGTGTGAATAAAAAAAGGAGGAAATTAATTTCCTCCTTTTTTTTTGTTTTAAAAAATTTTACAACTATTTTCTTAAACTCGCTTCACCCCTGCCCCTCTCCAAAAGAGAGGTGTAACGGAACCTGAAGTACCATGTTAATTGGAAATCTTTTTACCCGCAAATGGTGCTCTGCACATTGCTCAACTGGCTTACACCTGCTGTATTGCCTGCAAAAAAATAGGTATAATATTCAGTTCCTTTGATTAAAGCATTAAACTGTTTTTTGCGTTTTTTGTTTACATCAATTCTTACTATAGATGCTGTATCTACAAGAGCAATAACAAGCTGACCTTCTACAATTGCAGTATTAGTAAGTTCTTTAGTGGTAAGTACGGCACCGTAAAATTCGGCACCGGGCACCACTTTGCAATCTGCTACAAGTATGCGCGATGCCTCTCCCCTTCCAAAGATTACTGTTGGAATACCAGGCAAAGTAGATGCTGAACGGGTTACCTTTGTAGGAATAAAACCGCCAAGCGTAATGATGTTCTCATCACCATTTGCCCGTGTATCCACAGCTGTGTTAAACAAATCCATGTCTCCCAATACATCTGCTTTTGCAAGCAGAAAAGCACCTTTCTGGTCGTCACCTCCCCGCTTATAGGCATTATACTTAATAACGTAAGTTCCAATATGACCTTCAAAAGCTGCCTGCGATACAGGGGCAGTGGCTGTAAAAATGGTGGTGTTGCTAAACCAGCCCGTTTTTACTCCCGTTGCGGTTTCTGCTAAGGTATCAAACGACTCGGTGTGATACTCCAAACTACATGTTGATTTTGCCATTTTTTTACTTGTTTTTAGTTTTTAACTTATTTGTTGTTTTACTTAACTTATTGACTTTTAATAATTTTATAGAGTAGGGAGTTCTAAAAAGGCACTTCCTATTTTTTCCGAAAAGAAAGCTATGTTTTGCAAATATTTCCCTTTTTTCTCTAAAAATAAGGGAAATGCAACTTAAACTTCCCTATTTTTTTCCAAAAATTTCCCAAATTTTTCCAAAATTTCCCAAATTTATTCCGAAACTTCCCAAATTTTGCTACAATGTTCCTTTCTTTTGCTCTTCATTTGCTTTCTTTTTCAAATAGTAAGGAACAAAAAGGAAAAAAGTTCCTTAGTCTGTAAAAACACTTTTCTGACGCCCCGTTTTTTTGCCCGGCTAATCGGTTTTTATCCTGCTTTCTGCCCCTTAGTCCCCCATAAAAAGGTAAAAGGTTACCCTAAGAAATTAAATTATATTTGTGCTAACTATAAATAAGTAAGTTATGACTAAAAAAAAGCATGCAATAGTAGCAGATATAAAAAATAACCGGACAAAAAAAATAAAACACTACCGGAAACAGGTCGAACCCCGGTTCATACGCTGGGCAAAGCGAAGATTTAAAGCCACCGATGCCGAAGTAAAGGCAGCATTCCACAAAGCTTTTGAAATATTTTGCCGGAAAATAACAGCAGACCAATTCCGCTCCGCAACAGCACAACCCGAAACTTTTCTTTTCGGAATTGGAAGAAACTGTATGCTAAAAATAAAATATCCCGCCAAAAGAAAAAAAGAAAAGCCAATGCTTATGGTTGACAGCATTGCCGACAGCACAAACTCTATTGACGAAAAAACGGAAGACGACCATACAAAAAAGCGACTTGAATATTATTTACAAAAACTCACACCCCATTGTGCGTCCCTTATTCGTGCCAAAAAAATAGAAGGACAAAGCATAGCCCAGATAACAAAAGAAAAAAAATACAAGAATAGCAACACCGCCAAAGTAGCCATCAGTAAATGTTTCAACTGCCTTAAAAAAATTGCAAAAGAAAGCAGGAGAAAAGGGTAAGGTGTTTTTAGGGTTCATGTTTAGAAATTAAAAAGAGTTAAGAAATGGTTTTGAAAGAAAAGGTAGGATATAATTGATACATTTGTGGGGCGGTGCTTAGGTTGAAAATAATCTTGTATGTTTTACTTACACTTACAAAAAGAAAAAAGAAATGAAAATACTTTTCATAAAACAATAAAAAAATCACTACTAAACGACTAATAAATTAATTAATAAAAAGAGATTCCTCACTTCGTTCGGAATGACAAGCATTGTATGAGATTTAGTGGGAGAGGTCGGAGCGAAGCCCCGATTTCCCCCACGCCTCTCCAACTGGAAACACCTGTCATTCGGAACCAAGTGAGGAATCTCAAAAAATTAGTCGGTTTGTAGTGCTTTTTTATTTAATATGACAATACAAAATTGCACAGACATTTTAAGCTTTTGCAAAATTTTAAACTTTGGAAAAGTGTTCACAAGGAACCAACATCCCATTGTGAATATATACTCAACATTTTTAATTTCTAAAAATAAAAAAAAATTATCTTTACAAAAAATAGTTTAATTAAAATCCTTATGAAAAGACCTGAACTGAACACTCAACAAGATGCTTTAAAATATTTTTTTGAAACAATGGATGCAGAAATGATTGATGCTTTCCTGGATGGAGATAAAAGTGAGAGTGCGGAACACAGGGCAAAATCGTTCAGGGAACTTCAGGAACTGTTCGATAAATTTGCCGCCTCCGGAGATACACATTTGATAGCGGTGCAGGGGAAATGCAGCAATTGTTTTATAGGTGGACAGGGTTTTACTTTTATGGGAAACAATAGCAGGAATTATATAAGCATCCTGTTTCTTAAAAAAGGAAAAAGAATAAAAACGCTGCACGAATGCTTTAGTATGAGAAACAGCAAATATAAGCTGAATTTAAAAAACCAGTTTACAATTGGCAACGATGAATAAGAACGGAGTCTTTGTTTTTTTGTGGTCACACATTTGTTGATTTCCATCATTTGCCGGGCACAGCTAAATGAAAAAACATATCCCATAAAACAGTTTAAAGTAGGCAATTACTGGCTGTCGCTAAAAAATACATTTGATTTTTCTGCTCTTAAAAAACAAACCGATGATACGCTATGGCTCGAAGTGTGTTCGGATAATTTGTTTTCTCCCTTTGGTGTTTTTGGTGATACCAACCAGTTGAAGAAAGCGCAATTGAAAAATTATGAAATGAAAAACAGGGTAGGAGTGGGCGATGAGGCGAATGTGGTTCAGGCTACCCTGTGGCATGATATGAGTAACATTACGCTATATTTTTTTCATAGCTCGGAAAGCTCGCCTCATTCCTATATTATCCAGGGCAATGTGTTCGACAGGGAGCTGGTGTTGTTTAAAACCGTGCAAATAGGGATGAACAGGAGTGATTTTTATAAAACGTTTTTTAATTCTTTTCCAAAAGAGCTGGAAAAAAATTTCAGGTTTGTGATTTTTGAGACTTGTGTTTTTGGTATCCAGGAAATTTATCGCCTGGAAGATAGCGGGCTGGCATCTGTGCGGTTTCGTTGTCCGAATTGCGTAGGAGTAAAGCGGATTGATAAATATTAACACTACTAAACGACTAATAAATGACTTATGGGCTAAAGCCCTTATCTGGTGAGGTTTCATTAACCCCAGCCTTAAGGCTGGGGGTTACAAAACAGAACTACTTGTATTTAGGGACTTTATTCCCATTAGTCGGTTTGTAGTGAAATATTAATTTTATTTTTCTAAAATTTTGATGGCGTCTTTTACAGAAATTAATTGATCTTTGTTGTAAGCCACTAAAAATGCATCTTTGATGCCGTAGGTTTTCCTGATTTCCTCTTTGAACTCTTTTGCCTGTTTGTAATCGGTAAACTGCCCTGCTGTGTAGCGAATGTTACCATCGGCATCTTTCTGTGTTTTCACATTTTTAATTTTTGCAAACAACGCCAGTATATCTCCCGGGGCTACTGTTTTAAATTTGCCTAACTGAACGCTTATAACTACCTCGTTTTTATTT
>JANYDQ010000130.1 GCA_025363555.1 Bacteroidota bacterium
ATTGATGAATACACATATAGGTTTAATAGAAGTTTTATGAAGGAAAATATTTTTGATAATCTTTTAAATCGGATGATGTTCAGCAAACCTCACACCTATAAAATGATTATAAACTAAATGCCTAATTCAATTGTTTTATTAAACATTTATTTTATTTTCTTTTGGGCTATAAGAAATAATAAAATCCTGTTGCCATGATTGTACCTTCGATGAATGTGGAAGAAATAAGGAAAGAAATAAAAAAAAAATTCCCTATTGTTTTTCGTAAAGCAAATTATGTTGCCATAGAGCTCGGCAAAACATTAAAGCCAAAGCGGGAGGAGAAAATTATAAGGTATTTTGATTATTTGTCGAAGTATAAAAACAGCTGGATATATAAGGTGATTCTTACCCGGCAAAGGGATTATTATGTTTTTCTTCATTATAACTATGATAAGCAGGGCTTAAATGCCATTGCTGTAATGGGAGATTTGGATGATTATATGTTTTTGTTTACTGCTCATTGTTTCAAGCGTTATAAAGAAAGAAGAAACCTGAACCTGGTTAACCCTACTGATATTTTAAGGTCATTTATGGATGATAATTCTTCTTTCCAGGTTCAGCGCATGGGTGCGATAGGAGAGGACTTCCACGAAATATTTTGCACCACCAATTAAGGAATATTACTCGGCTCGGCTGATACAAAACTTAAAGTATATAGAATGAATACATTTTTAACCACCGATATGCTGAAAATGAACCAGGCAGAACTGGCAGCACAATTAAAGGAAGTACAAAGAAGCGAAGGGGGCAAAGGGTATGTAACCGTTAATTTTTAAATAGTCATTATCTTTTAAAAGATTCTGAAATAAATTCAAAAAGACAACACACAAAAAAGACTTATTTTTATAAAAAACTAAAAACAAATGGAACCAAAAATTAATGTAGAAATATCTTATCCAACTATATAAGCGATACACTGCATAGCGTTAAAAAAAACCATTTTCTCGGATTCTTTCTGAATTTATATTTACTTTTACTCATTACAATTTATTATTAACCTTAAACTTAAATCCCATGATTATTTTCAGATTATTATCAGTTGAACTATTAGTGCTGATAGCAGCACTGTTTTTATTGGTGTACATTGCCAAATCGCAGGTAAGCAAATGGTTTACTTATGGTACAGTACTTATTATTATTACCATTATTGTAATGATGGTATGCACCGTGTGTTGCGCAATGTGTATGCGCCATTGCGGACCAGGACCAATGCCGGGGGAATGCGGAATGGAGCAGCAGTGTGGGCCGGGAGGAATGATGATGCACCATGGTGGCATGATGAAACGCATTATGATTCGTGACGGGAAATGCGAAGAAGAAATGGAAGAAGGCGAAATGCGCGGAGAAGGTGGAGAAATGAAATGCCATGAAGGAGCCGGTATGAAATGCTGTAAGGAAGGGGAAGACAAAGACTGTTGCAAAAAAGGAATGCACGATGGTAAATGTATGGACAAAGATTCGATGCAGAAAAAAGAAGTGATTATTAAAAAGAAATAGAGGTTAGGATTTACGAATCTGTACATATTTACGAATGTATCTGGATTGGAACTGAAAAGCAGTGGTTACGAATTACGTATTGATAAAAATTACGAAGGGAGCAGGTTAAGCTAAGATTAGCAGGATGATTTTTGCTTTTGGCAATTACGATTAAAACAATCCTAACTATTCACAATAATAAAATAAATGAAGCCTAAGTCCAAATATTTCCTGATTGCAATTGTACTTATTTTGTTTGCACTCATTGCATGGTACTTAAAAACAATTGTATTTTATGTTATCATTTCTGTTATCCTTTCACTCATAGGGCAACCGCTTGTAAAATTATTCTCTAAAATAAAAACAGGAAAACGAGCCTTATCACCTGCTCTGTGTTCCTTATTTGCATTAGTAACTATGCTTATAGTTATTTTCGGATTGTTTTCATTATTTATTCCCCTGATTATCCAGGAAGCCAGGATAATCAGTAAAATTAATCCGAACGAAGTGGTGGAAGCATTTAAACAGCCCCTGCAAAACATAGAATACAGTTTGCAGAAATATCAACTATCTTCAGGCAATTCGGAATCTATAGAATCTACCATGGCTTCCAAACTGACTTCTATTCTTGGTTTTCACGAAATTTCGGGTTATGCTCAACTGATGATAGGTTTTTTCGGAAGCATTATAGCAGCATTTTTCTCCATCGCGTTTATGACCTTTTTCTTTATGAAAGATGAACACCTCATTCATAACATTATTTTATTGCTCACCCCTCCCAAACATATACAGGCAGTTACAGATATTATGAAAAATTCCAAATTGATTTTAACAAGATACTTTATAGGCATTATTTCAGATATGGCTTTTGTTGGAACGCTAACCGCTATTGGTTTGTCTGTATTCGGATTAAAGAATGCACTGCTCATAGGATTGTTTGCCGGCATACTAAATGTTATTCCTTACATCGGACCGCTGCTGGGCTGTGGATTTGCTATATTAATCGGGGTGTCGGGTAATTTGAATTTAGATTTTTATTCGCAGTTAATTCCTTTCGCTGGAAAAATTGCCATGACGTTTTTAGTTGTTCAACTAATTGATGCTTTGTTTTTTCAACCACTTGTTATTTCGAACACCGTAAAGGCACACCCATTAGAAATATTCCTGGTCATTCTTATTGCAGGAACCATTGCGGGTATAACAGGAATGGTGGTAGCTATTCCCGTTTACACCATTATACGCATTATTGCCATGCAATTTTTAAGTAATTTCAAAATCGTACAGCAACTGACCCACGATTTAGAAGCAATAACGGAGCACACAGAAAAGTAAAAACTGAAATTACCACCAGCTCGTGCAACTTGCTTAGTGGTTTAAAAAATTCACATAAAAAAACCCTTCAGAAAATTCTGAAGGGTTTTTCATTAATGTATTTTTAACATTTTAGAAATGCCACATGTCGTGTTCAAATTCAAAAATCTCGTTTTTAATTTTATCAGACTCGATTAACGCATCCAATCCTACTGTGTATTCCGATATAACTCTTTTGTACACATTCGATTCCTGAACCACATAACTGGAAAATAATCGTTTCCAGAAAATATCATCAAGGGTTCTTCTTTCCGCATCATTATGTCGCATATATACTTCCTGGTTAGCAAAAAGAGGGCGGGCTTCCGGGAAATAAATCCAAAATAAAGGCTTATCACCCACCACATCACCGGAACCTTCAGTAGTCTTTGCAACAATAACTTCAATCCCGATAATACGAACATCAAGCACAGAACGTTGCCTGTCGAAAAACCAATCTTCCTTTATCTGGTATTTGGTAATGTCACTCGATTTTACATTTATCTTTTGAGGCGCATTAACATATACTCCGGGGTTATTAGGGTCTTCCGCTTTTTTGGTTGAATCCCATCGTGCAAGCAATCCTTCAATTTCCGTCTTGGTATATTCATTTCTGAATTCATCATCAATCGGAGCAAAACAGGTGATGGTGCCGTCAATAAGAGCAGCATCTTTTATCACCTGGAATAAACTCTTTCTATCTCCGGTTAATTCGGTTGGATAATACAACGGGTGATTGATTTTTTCCTTTAAGTCAATCATTCGCCAGATTCTGTCGCTCCACATTACATCTGCTTCTCTCAAAGTAGTATATGGAATTGCTTTCCTGGTTCTTGAATTCTCTTTAGTATAAATGCCATCAGGATATTTTGATGGTTTCAAAACATCAGAATTATTAGGATCCTGAGCAAAGCTTCCGGTTGTTACAAAAGCAACAAACAGAAATAAGAAAAACATTTTCAACTTTTTCATGAGACTTATTTTTAAATTAACTATTTTACTTTCAATACACACCCTGCAATATGTCTTTTACCTTCCGGTGCCATAACATATACATTTTCTATCAGCACTCTTCCGCCTTTTTTAGCTTTTGCCAACATTGCTTTTTGTTCAGAAGTAACACCGGGTCCGGTTGCAGGTGCATCAATATACAATCCGTTAACCATCATGGACATGTTCCAGGAAACCACGGGAAATTTCAAATCAAATTCAAAAGCGTCCGATTTAGGAATAACACCACCGGCAGTAGATAATTCAGCTGTAGAAACCGGACCATCGCCAGTAACGCCTGCAAATGATGCATTAGGGCTTGGCACTTTTTTAACCCTGAAATGTTGCTTACCTGCAGATTTGCTTCCACTCTTGGTTTTTACCGATAAATTAACATCACACTCTGTTCCGGCAGAAAGGGTCACTTCAAACTTTCCCTGACCCAAAGGCTTAATACTTCCTGTTGCACCGGTAATAGATGCAGTAATATCATTAGGTGCCGAACCGGCAACAGAAATATCAACCGGGTTAGGAACCCCGATATAAAACACATTCATCTTAGATGGAGAAACAGCGAATGAAGGTGCTGCAACCTTATATTCAGCATGAAAAGGATATGCCTTAATCTCACCGGTAGGTCCTTTTACATTAATTACACCATCGTAGTTTTGATCTCCCTGGGCACTTGTTTTTACAATGTATCTTCCCACTCCACCGGAAACAGGAACATTTTCACCTGTCCCGATAACTTTGGGATGTTTTCTATCTGTTGTGTCCACTTTTCCAACCAATACTTGTGGGTCCTGGGCAGAATTATGAGCGGAAACAAAAATATCGGCTCTGTATTCTTCTCCTGCCGTAATATAATTACTTTCCGCCACTACTTTTGCTTCAACAGCATCAAAAGAATAATCGTTTGCAGTAACTGACTTTAATAATGTTTGTACAACGTCACCTTCGGCATTTTTAACATCTGTTTTTAGTTTTGCCATAATACTCAATACTGCAGCAATAGGAGCGTGGTAGAAGTTATTATCCTCCCACGTTACAGTTTTCTCTTCCGCCACAGAATAGGTATCTTTGGTATCTAAACCAAGTTTTAATCCGGCTTTTTCAGTAGGATTGTCAATCAGGTTAGCCATATTCTTTTTGAATTCCTCAATTTGTTTCTTAAGTCCGATAGCAGACCCGGTAGGAGTTTCAGGATCGGCACCAATAAGAATTCGGGTAGGGATATCATAATTGTCCTTACTATCCAGGTATTTCAATTGAAAAGTATCCGACTGTTCTTTGGTAACACCCTGTACCGCCTGGTACAATCTTGCTTTTACCGCATTGATACTATCGCATAACTCTTTTGACCATTTTTTTGCCTTTTGAGCATTGTCAAAATACTTTTGCGCCTTTCCTTTATTATCTGCTAATGCTTTATCAAATTTAGAATACAGAATTTGATTTTTTCCGTCAAAATTAACATTAGTGGTATTCAAACTTTCTTCAATCGCAATAAAGGCATTTAAAATTTCTTTTGATACGTTTAGTGCCAAAAGTGCTGTAAGCACCAGGTACATCATACCAATCATCTTTTGCCTTGGGGTTTCTTTAGCTCCTGACATATTTTTTTATTATAATACTATCGTTTAAAATTAATTAAATTATTTTTTGAGAGAAAGAATATCTTTCTCCTAAATAAAAGTAGTGAAAAGTACTTTTATTTTCTCATTGCGGTAAGCATATTACCATAAATTGTATTCAACGATTCCAAGTTGGAAGAAAGTTGACCAATTTGCTCCTTATACTTTTTAGTATCATCTACTGAATCGTTTAAGTTTTTCATTAAATCTGCTAATCCATCATAGAATTTTGAAGTAGTCTTTAAGTGCTCGTTAGAACCCTGCAATTGCAACTCATACGAAGCATTTAATGCCGATAAATTTTTAGAAACTTTGTTAATTTGTTCCCCGAAATTTGAACTTTCGTCACTTGTTAGAGATAAACCTAATAAAGATTCCGAAGCTTTGGAATATGAATCAGAAAGAGTATTTACATTTTTTGCTGCGGATTTTACACTGGTAACATATTCATCTGTTGCAACAGAAGCATCTGTAATATTATTCAGTTTTGAAGCCTGGTCGCTTAAACTACGCATCCCTTCTCCCAGACTTGCAATCAGTTCCGGTCCTATTTTAGCATCTTCCAGCATATCATCCAGTTGCTCCGTTATAGTTCCTTTATCATCTTCAATCAATTTTTCTGCTTCACCCTCTTCACCGTGCATTCCTGCAAGTTCCGGGTAAACCAAACTCCAATCCACCTCTTCGTGAGGCGGTTCAAATGCCGAGAAAAAGAAAATTACTGCTTCTGTGGACAAACCTACCACAAGCATGGCCGTTGCTCCTTTCCAGTGATTAATTTTAAACATCGCTCCAACGATAACGATTGCCGCACCAAATCCATACAATTTGGCCATGAAATTTTTCCATTTTTTACCACCCATGATTTTTTAAATTTAAATGTTAATAATTAATTGTTTGTTGTTATTGTTTATTTTGATTTGAGATTAAAAATTCTGTTTGTTAAAAGCCTCCTGGTCCTGCATCATCCCCTTTTGCACGTCCAAGATAAGTTTGAACACATCGGAAACCTAAATAACATTTTGCGGTATCCTGGTATTCATACGTTCTGGTACTGTTTTGTAAATAATATCCTACATCTTTCCATGAACCCCCTCTTATTACTTTACGTTTTAAAACATTTGCCTCATTATCCTGTGCTTCGTAAACATAATCAGGATTTAAATCATGGCTAAAATCATACGAAGATTCATCGAATGCGTTACTTGTCCATTCAGCAGCATTACCCGCCATGCAATACAAGCCATAATCGTTAGGATTGTAAGACATAATTTTTACAGTATGAAATCCACCATCATCCACATAACTACCTCTCATAGGTTTAAAGTTAGCTAAAAAGCAACCTAAAGAATTCCTGATATATGGACCACCCCATGGATACGGGCTTAATGCAAGACCGCCCCGGGCTGCATATTCCCACTCTGATTCGGTAGGTAGACGGAAATCATTTACATAAGTTGAACCATTTGCTAATAACCAATTGTTGAATAACTGTGTTCTCCAGATACAGAAAGCTCTTGCTTGTTTCCAGGTAACTCCCACAACAGGATAATCGTCAAATGAAACATGCCAGAAATACATATTGGTCATTGGTTCGTTAAATGAATAGGTAAAATCATGCACCCATGCTAATGTATCAGGATATACATTAATAACATCTTTAACGATAAATACACTTCTGTCCTGGTCTTTTCTTTCGCGCGTAGTATAATTTCCGCTACCATCAGAAATCTGATCTTTTACATCATAATGACCTAATGTTTTATTGTCGCCAATACTGGTGTTTTGATAGCCATTAATAAAATCTAAACCTGTTTTTGTATCAGGAGATTTGGACGGTTTAAAACGATTTGATTTAGCAGCTGCTAAACGTAAATTAATCCAATAATACTCGTAATTCAATTTACGGGTATCTATCTCTCTGCGTTTATAAAAACGCTCTTCAGGGGGAAGATACATGAATTCCAAAACTTCTCTTACATCCTGCTCATCATAAGCAATTTTTTCTTCAAAATTCACCAACGGAGGATCTATTGGTTGTTCAAAATCATCCGTTTCGATTCCATTCTCCGCTCTGCCATCTTCAAATAGCGCACGGTGAGCAATAGAGTCTTTTACCCAATAAACGAACTGACGATATTCATTATTGGAAATTTCTGTCTGGTCAATATAAAACGCCTGCACAGAAACTGTTTTGGCTTTAGTGGTATGTGCATAAGGAGCATCCTCATCACTTGGTCCCATATTGTAACTTCCCATAGGAAGATACAGCATACCGAACGGATCGATATCAAACCATTCAGCACGGGGCTGAACACCGACTAACTCTCCCGGAGGACCTTTATCGCATCCCGAGATAAGAAAAATCATTAAACTAAACAAAAGCAATTTTTTCATGTTTTTATTTTTTTATTATTAAAATCCTTTATAGAAAAACACTCACTAATTAATTTTTAAATGAAGCATTAAATAAAAGAGATAGGTTATGTTATACGTTAGATTTTGTAAAAGGTTACGTAAAAAGCAAACTATTACAAAAATCTTTCGTTCATGTGACCATGTTTCTTTTCTGGTTTTACGAATTTATGGCAGTATCCCAGCATAATTTCGTGTGTACCATTACTGTGGCTTTTTATTGTGGAAGTAGTAATATCGTACGAATAACCAAATTTAAATCCTTTCCATTCAAGCCCAACTATTGCCACTATAGCATCAGTTAAACGATAAGAAGCCCCAATGAATACCATTTTATTCCATTTCGCCAATAAATTAATATCTAACTGCGTGGAAGCAGCGTCAGATTTTGTTAGTATAGATGGTGTTAAAGCAAATTTATCTCCAATATCAAAACGGTATCCTGCCATAACATAATAGTGACGTGCTTCTACATAATCATAACCCCAAGGGGTAGTATATGCAGGATTATTACCTACTCTTGGATGTGTAACCGTTCCCGTTTTTTTAAAATCGGATTGTGTTAGGTGAAGGGAAGAAATACCAACATATAATTTATCATTAAAAGTTGTATAATATAATCCTAACCCTAAATCGTAAGTAGTAGATTTTGCACCGTTCCACGGAATAGCCACATCAGTTCCTGTATTAGTAGCTGTGGAAGTTCCGTCAGGAGCAATAAAATTTCCCTGAAGAGATTTTTGAATCATCCCTACATCTAAACCAATACCTAACATTCCGGGTCCTAAAACCTGGTGAAATGAATAAGCTAACTTTGCTTTAAATGTTTTATCAAAACCTAAAGCGTCCTGGTCAACTGTTAAACCCAGTCCTCCATGCGCTATTTCGCCATAATCAAGGCTGAACAAAAATGTTTTTGGTGCTCCCGGAAAATTATTCCATTGCTGACGATATAATAACACACCACAAAGTGCTTTATTGGTTCCTGCATATCCCGGATTGATGGATAAACGGTTAAACATATTCATACTGAATTGTGCATCTTGTTGTGCGAATGTTACTAATGAAGTAACCGATAATGCAATAATAGTAAGGATTTTTTTCATTTTCTAATTATAATTTTTTAACAGTTTATTCCGTCTTTCTAAAAATATCAGGACGCTAAATTAGATATAAGTTTGTTAATAACAAATTTTTTAACATTTTATTCTGTGAATAACTCTGCCAAAAAATGAGTTACCCCAGTTTTTTATAGGTTTGCCACCATTTGTCAGGCATTTCGTCACTGCAAGCTGTTTCGTAATCGGAATAAGAACATGGAACCATTTGATGCCTTTCGTGTTTTAACTGATGATTGACAGGATATGGAACGTCCATCCACCAGCGGTCGCTTTTATTACTTTTATAAAAAACGATTTCATGGTCGTGGTCTTTTATTGATACACGATATTTGGTATATTCCGATTTGTCAATTATAGGATAATCCTGTTTGCGGTTATAAAAACCATCAATGAAATACCATATCATTTGTGCCACCAGGTGAGCTGTTTGTTTATTATTATCGAATGCGGGATTGATTTCATAAAATCCAATGGACGAAAGTTTATCGCTCATACCTGCATAACGGGTAATCTGACAGGCTTCTTCTCCATAAAAACCATTGGGAGAGGCATTGCCGTTTCCGGGAGCATCACCATGACGAATGGAGGACACATCGAAACTAACCATATCAGCATTGCGAACAATGGGTTCAACTTCCTCCATATTTTTCCGCAAAGCACCTAGGCGATGAAAATCGAAATAGAGTCTATCCATTAAATCAATAGAGCTTTGCTCAACAAAATAAGTTTGAAAACCAATATTACTATAATTGAAAAGTATGTTTGGTTTATGCAAAATGATTTTGCTCAAATAATTTTGTGAATTTAAATCTTTATCTCCATCTCCAATATCAAAACAAGAATCAACAGAAACAATATTAATGGTTTGTTCCATTTTTAAATAAGCAAGATAATTGGGATAAGTAAAATCCTGTGAGCCGCCAATAATAACAGGAATAATATTTTTTTTAAGTAACTGCGTTAACACATCGGTTACAGCAAAGTAGCTATCCTCTATTGAATTTCCTTTTTTAATGTTTCCTAAATCAACAATTTTAGTTTGATAATTTCCCTGGAATAAACAATATAGATTTTCGCGAATATAATCGGCAGCTAAGCCACAGCCTTCGTTATTGATTGCGTTTCTATCTTCTTCGATCCCTACAATAGCTAATTGTGCATTTTCCAAATCCGGGAAATTGGTGGCATTACTATAAATATTAATTATTTTTCCATAAGAAGAAACGGTGTATTGATTTACTCCATTTAATTTATCTGTTTCTATTGGGGTGAAATATTCCTGCATATTTATTTTGTAACGAATTACACCCTTAGAAAAGTTAAAGGTGACATTTCTTTTATATCTATAAGGCTAATTTTTAAAAAAGATACAACAATCAATAAATTATTATTTTTTCGGAGCTTTTTTCTTTGCGGCTTTTTTAGCTGCCTTTTTAGGAGCTGCTTTTTTTGCGGCTGCCTGTTTAAAAGGTTTTTTCTCAAAGCCTTTTTTCTTAAAACGACTTTTGCTTGCATTCTTTGGGTCGGCTGCAATATCCAGGCATTCCTGTAAGGTCAATTCTTTCGGGTCAATTCCTTTTGGTAATTTATAATTACTTTTATCAATTACTAAATAAGCACCAAAACGTCCATTCAGTAATTGAACATCGGGATTTTCGGGAAATGTTTTTATAAACTTATCTATATCTGCCTGGCGTTTTGCCTGTATCAGTTCTATACAGCGGTCGGCAGTTACGGTCATAGGGTCATCTTCTTTTTTTAAAGAAATAAATTTGCTGTTGTGTTGAATATAGGGTCCGAATCTGCCAACTGCCACTTTCATTTCTTTGTCTTCAAACATACCTGCTACTCTTGGCAGTTTAAATAAGTCCAGTGCTTCCTGGAAAGTAATGGTATCTATTCTTTGGTCTTTTCGCAGACCTGCAAATTTAGGTTTGTCGTTTTCATTATCACTTTCTCCTAGTTGTGCCATTGGTCCGAATCGCCCGATACGCACTATTAAATTTTTTCCCGAAACAGGGTCAACACCTAACTTACGCTCGCCACTTGCCCGCTCCGAATTTTCGGAAGTATGTTCCACAGATTTATGAAACGGGGTGTAAAAATCTTTCAGCATTTTTGTCCACACCATTTTACCTTCTGCTATTTCATCAAACTCCTCCTCTACTTTTGCGGTAAAATTAAAATCCATTATCTGGGGAAATTCTTTCAATAAAAAATCATTAACCACCATACCAATATCGGTAGGAAATAATTTTGATTTTTCAGCTCCTGTTATTTCTGTTTTCTTTTCTGCTTTAATAACATCGTTCTTTAAAGTAATAATATCCGACAATCTTTCTTTTCCTTCGCGGTCTTCTTTCAGCACGTATTCTCTTTTTTGAATAGTAGAAATGGTAGGTGCATACGTGGAGGGTCTGCCGATGCCAAGCTCTTCCAGTTTTTTTACCAGGCTGGCTTCAGTGTATCTTGCCGGTGGACTGCTAAAACGCTGGGTTGCTATGGCTTCCGAAAGCCCCAATTTATCACCCACACTCATTGCCGGAAGCAATCCTTCCTCCTCTTCCGAATTTTCATCATCAGTTCCTTCCATATAAATTTTAAGGAAACCATCAAAAACAATTACTTCTCCTTTCCCGATAAAATCCAAATCCGATTTATCGTTTTCGATAATGATAGTTGTTAACTCCAACACGGCATCGCTCATTTGCGAGGCTATGGTTCTTTTCCAAATTAAATCGTACAACCGCTTTTCATTATTTTCTCCATCAATGGTTTGGTTTTCTATATAGGAAGGGCGAATGGCTTCGTGCGCTTCCTGTGCTCCTTTCGATTTGTTTTTGTACTGACGAATGTTCAGGTATTTTTCTCCGTAATTTCCGGTGATGGCTTCTTTTGCCTGATTTATGGCAGTGTCTGAAAGGTTGACACTATCCGTTCTCATATAGGTTATTTTTCCTGATTCGTATAATTTTTGTGCCACCACCATGGTTTGCGAAACCGAAAAACCAAGTTTACGACTGGCTTCCTGCTGCAATGTAGATGTGGTAAATGGTGCGGATGAAGTTCGTTTGCCGGGTTTTACTTCTTTGTTTTTTACCGAAAAGCGAGCTCCTTTTATTTGTTCCAGGAAACCTTGTGCTTCTTCTTTATTTGTAAATCGTTTTGCTAAATCTGCTTTAAATGTTTTACCATTTATTTCAAAAACTCCTACTACCTTATAATTAAAGGTAACATTAAAAACATCGATGTCACGCTCTTTCTCTACTATTAAACGAACTGCAACGGACTGCACACGACCCGCAGACAAACTCGGGCGAATTTTTTTCCACAACACAGGAGATAATTCAAAACCAACTAAACGGTCTAATATCCTTCGTGCCTGTTGCGCATCTACCAGATGTTTATCTATTGTTCTTGGATTTGCAATTGCATTTTTTATAGCTGTCTTGGTTATTTCATGAAACACAATTCGCCTGGTAGTATTTTCTTTTAAACCCAACGCTTCAAACAAATGCCATGAAATAGCTTCTCCTTCGCGGTCCTCATCCGTTGCTAACCACACCACCTCTGCCTCCTTTGCCAATCGTTTTAACTCGCCAACCACCTTGGTTTTATCTTCTGAAATCTGGTAATCCGGTTTGAAATTATTTTCAATATCAACTCCAAATCCCTTTTTTGCCAAATCGCGAACATGTCCGTAACTTGATTTTACTGTGTAACCTTCTCCCAAAAATCCTTCTATAGTCTTTGCTTTTGCAGGGGACTCCACTATCACTAAATTTTTGCTCATACACTAAATTGTTTAATTGGTTTACCGCTAAATTGCTTAACTGTATAGATGCTTAAATTTTAAAAATGGTTGCAAAGGAAAGAAAAGTAATTTGAATAATGCAAATTTATTTTTTGAGAGAGTAAAAAAAATGAAGGATATTATTATTTCGCACTCATCAAATACTCTATATTTTGGAGAGGATGAAGCCCTATTTCTGCAACTCTTCCCAAAACTCCACCGCCCTTCTTGTATGAGGAATAACGATGGTTCCGCCAACAATATTTGCGACAGCAAATATTTCAAATAGCTCAGGAGTAGTAACTCCCAGTTCTTTACATTTCTTCAGATGATATTTTACACAGTCGTCACATCGCAATACCATCGAGGCAACCAAGCCAAGCATTTCCTTTGTTTTTGAAGACAGTTCACCCTCTGTGTAAGTATTTGTATCAAGATTAAATAAACGCTTCAGTACTATATTATCTTCCGACAGAATTTTCTGATTCATTCGGGCACGATAATCATTGAATTGGTTTACCATTTCGCTCATAATAGAATTTTACATTTGAATTAATTTTGCAATTGCAAAAGCACAACCTGCTGCTAATGCCCCTATAACCGCAACTTTCACTGCTCCGGCAAAAGGGTTCATCCCGGTAAGTTTTGATTTGAAATATCCGAAAATCAATAAACTGATGATGGCAAGTAGTGCTGAAAATTTTAACCCGGTTATCCCGTCATCCACAAAAAAGTAAGGTGATAACGGAACCAATCCTCCAACAATATAGGACACACCAATATTAAAAGCAGATTTCCCGGCACGTTTCGGGTCGGGTTCATCCAGGTTCAATTCATGTTTCATCATAAAGGCCACCCAACGTTTATCATCTTTAATAATTTCCAACGTTGCTTTTTCCTGCACATCTTCACTCAATCCCAACTCTGCAAAAAAATCTTTTACTTCCTTCTTTTCTATTTCGGGAACCTCTTTTATTTCCTCGTATTCTCTTTTTAACTCACTGTTATAATGGTCCTGTTCTGTTTTCCCTGCAAGATAACCGCCTAGTCCCATCGCAATGGAGCCGGCAGCTATTTCTGCTATTCCCGCTATCACAATCAGGTGAACATCTTTTACTGCACCGCTCAATCCTGCTGCTAATGCAAAAGGAACCGTCAGCCCATCCGACATACCGATTACAATATCCATTAATGTGGCGGAACTGGTAAGGTGGTGCTCTTTGTGGTGGTGAAGATGTGATTCCATAGTATTAATTCTAAATTCTAAAACAGCAATCGCAAATTTGTAATTCGCAATCCTGTGTGTGGCTTCGACAGGAATCGAACCTGTATCTAAAGTTTAGGAAACTTCTATTCTATCCATTGAACTACGATGCCATGTAACAATAAATTCTAAAAACTAAATCCTAAATTCTAAAAAAATTTTACTCTTAACCTTTACAGTAAAATTAGTTTCAGTTACTACAATTAGAATTTAGTTAATAGAATTTGGAATTTTTATTCTTTTACTTTTTATTCAAAATCTTAAACCCCTTACCATGAATATTAATCAATTCAATAGAATCATCCGTTTTTAAATATTTACGAAGCTTGGCAATGTACACATCCATACTTCTACCGTTAAAATAATTATCATCGCTCCAGATAGTTTTCAAGGCAAAGTTTCTGTCCAGAAATGTTTCCCTGTTCAGGCAAAGTAATTTTAAAAGCTCTGCTTCTTTGGTAGTCAATTTTTGCTGCTTGCCCTTTATTTCAAGTATCTGGCGTGGATAATCAAATTTGAATTTTCCTATTTCAAATTCTTTTTGTTCTGTGTTCTTCACCATTTTGTTATCTGTTCTGCGTAAAATTGCTTTAATGCGCAACAATAATTCATCCGAACTGAATGGTTTGGTAATATAGTCATCTGCCCCTGCATTAAAACCTTCTATGGCATCCTCCTTCATCGATTTTGCGGAAAGAAAAACAATAGGAATATCATTTTCAATAACCCTGATGTCTTTTGCCAGCGTAAATCCATCTTTAATCGGCATCATAACATCTAACAAACAAATGGCAAATTTCCCTTTTGCAAAAACATCATACCCTTCAGCTCCGTTTTTTGCCCAGGTAACCGAATAACCTTTTGCTTCAAGGAATTCTTTTAATATTCCACCTAAATTGGTATCGTCTTCGGCTAATAAAATTTTTACTTTTTCTGTGCTCATATTATTATTATTTTAAAATTATACAATCGGATTTGTTGGCAAATATACGATGAAAGTACTTCCTTTATTCAAATCACTGTCCACTTTTATCAACCCTCCGTGTTTTTCCACCACAGCTTTCACATAACTCAATCCCAACCCGAATCCTTTTACATTATGTATGTTTCCCGTATGCACCCGATACATTGTGTCAAACACCCGTTGCTGATTTTCTTTGCTGATACCGATTCCGTTATCTTTCACAAAAATATAAATCCCGTTTTTATTACTTTTTGTCGATATTTTAATAATCGGGTGTATGGCAGAATATTTAAGTGCATTGTCGATCAGGTTAAAAATAATATTGGTAATATGCACCCTGTCTGCATTGATGATATGTTTTTCCGCTTTCAGTTCGGTCGTTATCTCTCCTTGTTTATTTTCAACCTGTAGTTTTATATTGGCAATTGTTTGTTCAATTACAGTATGAATGTCGGTGCTTTGCACTTTTAATTTAAATTCTCCTTTGTCAAGAATGGCAGTTTGCAAAATGTTTTCCACCAGCAAACTCAATCGTTTATTTTCATCTCCTATCATTTTCACATAATTTGCTGTTCTTTCTTTTGTTTTTTCTATCGTGGCATCGTTCAGTACTTCGCATGCTAATGATATGGTAGAGATAGGAGTTTTAAACTCATGCGTCATGTTACTTATAAAATCGTTTTTAATTTCCGATAATTTTTTCTGTTTAAAAATAGTGGAAATAGTATAATAAAATGAAAATATAAGTACAATCATAAACGTAACAGAAACCAGCAGCATCAGCCACATGGAACTCAACAGGTATTTATTTTGATGCGGAAAATAAACAGATAAATATTGTGGCTTTATAAAAATATTTTCAGGCGAAAGATTTATTTTATAATCCGTGTGGCACAACAACTTTTCATTATTATTTAGCCTGGACGAATCGGCAGGAGTATTTTTAGATGCCGTAACCCCAAAAATATATTTGGCTGAAATTCCTTTTTCCAGCAATTCAAACTTTAAAACCGAATCCAGCAGTAAAGTATCAATTTTTCTGTTGTTTTCATTATAAATATTTACACTCACCAGTTCATCAAAAATATCATTCACCATTTCTTTTTTATGCGCAAACCATTTGTTGCGAAACTCGCCCGAATCCAGTTGAGGAATATAAAGCGGTCCGTCATTATCTATTCTTGAATCCAAATTGCGTGAAATAGAATCGCTCGAATAGCTTCTCAATCTTGTTTTCTTTACCGGAAATCCGCTGCTGTCTGCTTCATACTCTTCATATATTTTCACATTTACCCTGTCTTTTTGTAAACCAAATGCCCGTTTATCTGACATGTTCCTTCTTTCCAGTTTAGAGTTATGCTTAATTGAATCCTGAGGAGTATACCAACGAATTCCCTGCTTACGAAAATTAAATTTTTTGCTCACATTGGCAGCCGTCAGCAATTTTTCCATTCTCACCACCACTTTATTTAAGGCAGAATTCACATTTTCGTCAAATCGTTCCTTGCCAATTGTAATCGCATTAGTTATCCAATAGCTTTGTATGGCAATCAATCCGATTAATGCCACGCTTGCCAAAATGGTTATTATTCTAACGTTACTTTTATTCATTTCCCTTTCACTTTCTGCGTATACATTTTTTCTTTCAATGCTTTTATCCCATCGTCATGTATATATTCATCATAAGTCATCCTTTTATCTATAATTCCATTTGGCGTCAATTCAATAATCCTATTAGCCACCGTTTGTACAAACTCATGGTCATGGCTTGTAAATAGTGCCACATGTTTCCAATCTTTCAGCGCGTTGTTAAAAGCAGTTATGGATTCCAAATCCAAATGGTTAGTTGGCTCGTCCAATATCAAACAGTTTGCATTGGTAAGCATCATGCGAGACACCATACATCTTACTTTCTCTCCCCCCGAAAGCACATTCGATTGCTTCAGGGACTCTTCTCCTGTAAACAACATTTTACCTAAAAACCCCCTCACATACGTTTCATCTTTGTCTTTCGAAAACTGACGCAACCAGTCTATTAAATTATCATTTCCCGTAAAATATTTCGAATTCTCATTTGGCAGATATGATTTCGTAATAGTGCTTCCCCACAAATATTCTCCTTTGCCTGGTGCCATTTCCCCCAAAATAATTTCAAAGAAAGTGGTAATGGCAATGTGTTCTTTCGACAGGATAACCCCTTTATCACCTTTGGTCATGGTGAAAGTTATATCTTTAAACAATAGTTCTCCTTCCGAAGAATGTGCTGAAAGATTTTCGACAGATAAAATCTGGTCTCCGCAATCGCGGTCTGCCTTAAAAATAATGCCCGGATATTTTCTGGTACTGGCTTTAATATCTTCAATCACCAGTTTTTCGAGCAACTTCTTCCTGCTGGTTGCCTGCCTCGATTTCGAAGCATTGGCGCTAAACCGCTCCACAAAATCCTGCAACTCCTTTCTCTTATCTTCCATCTTTTTGTTCTGGTCGCTCCGCTGCCGTAGAGCCAACTGACTGCTCTCGTACCAAAAAGTATAATTACCGGTGTAAACCGAAATTTTATTGAAATCAATGTCCGCAATATGCGTACATACAGCGTCCAGGAAATGCCTGTCGTGAGAAACCACAATTACTGTATTTTGAAAATCTGCAAGGAAATTTTCCAGCCAGGTTATTGTTTCCACATCCAAATCATTGGTTGGTTCATCTAGGAGCAAAATATCCGGGTTCCCGAAAATAGCTTGTGCCAGCAATACCCGCACTTTTTCTTTCCCGTTCAAGTCGCTCATCAACTTAGCGTGATACCCCTCTTTCACTCCCAAATCACTCAATAAATTAGCTGCATCACTTTCAGCATTCCAGCCGTCCATTTCTGCAAACTGATGCTCCAGTTCGGCCGCCTTCACTCCATCTGCATCACTAAAATCGGGCTTGGCATATATAGCATCTTTCTCCTCCATAAGTTTCCACAACTTTTTGTTACCCATCATCACTGTTTGCAATACTGCAAAAGCATCAAACGCAAAATGGTTCTGGCTCAACACACTCATCCTGTCACCCGGGTTCATAATTACCTGCCCGGTGGTGGGCTCTATCTCGCCCGAAAGTATTTTCAAAAAGGTAGATTTTCCGGCACCATTCGCCCCAATCACCCCGTAGCAATTGCCTGGCGTAAACTTTATACTCGCCTCGTCAAACAATACCCGCTTACCATAGCGTAACGAAACATTAGAAACTGAAATCATTTTATTTTATTTTTTTGGAATGCAAAAGTACTTTATTTTAACATAAGGTAAAGCTAAAAAGGATGTTGCTTGGAAAAAGATATACTATTATAAGGGCGGCAAACATTTTTAGGTTATTTAAAAAGTGTCCGCTTAAAAAGTTTTTCCTTTTTATGCCGTCTTTTAAGAAAAAAACTAACAAAAAATTATTAAGCCGGAGGTGTGGCTCTTCTATTTTGGAGAGCGGAAGAGATAGTTGGATGGCACTATAAACAGGCGAATGTTAATAGTTGTTATTAATTTTATATTTTTACTGTGATTTTTAATTTACTTTAGTGTCGTTTTTAAAAACAAATGGTGAATCAAAAATTAATTACTACTATTTTCAGTGTCGTTTGTGTTGTGCTTAGCCTTACGGTAAAGGCGCAAAAGTTCAATATTAAAAATTTTACTACAGACGATGGTTTGCCCCAGACCCAAATTCTGGATATTATGCAAGACCATACAGGTGCGCTTTGGCTCGCAACAAACGGTGGGGGAGTGTGCCGCTTCGACGGTAATACTTTCGAACCGTTTACTACGCGTGAAGGTTTAAACAGTAATCATGTTTTTTCGGTTTATGAGGATGAATCTAACACTGTGTGGATTGGAACCTTGAAGGGGTTGAACAAGTATGTCAACAAACAAATTGTGAAGGTGGAAGACAGCATGGTGAACCAGGCTGCCGTGCATACCATTACAAAACATAGCAATGGTGAGCTTTGGCTCGGCATGGGCAGAGGTATGGTGATTTATAACGGAAAAAGGTTTGAAAAATTCGGGCACAATTCCGAGATTGGAAATTTCCAGGTGTGGAGCATAAAAGAGGATAAGTATGGCAATACCTGGATTGCTACCTTGCTGAATGGAATTTTCAGGTTTGATGGAAAAAACATGCTTCATTTTGGAACAGACGAAGGGTTGAACGATATTAAAAACCGCGATATGCTTATTACAGGTAATAAATTGTGGGTGGCAACGTATCATGGAATAAATGTACTGGATTTAACGAAACCTATTATAGGTGGAGGAAGAGTGTTTGATACCTTGAAACTAAACGGGAAGCCGTTTTTGGAGGGAGCGTATCGTTTTTATAAGGATGTGAAAGGAATTATATGGATAGGTTGTAGCAGCGGGGTAACGAGGGTGGAAAATAATAAAGGCACCAGGATTACCAAAAATAACGGACTGTGCAACTCATTAATAGATGCTATTCTTCGGGATAGGGAAGGTAATATGTGGTTAGGTTCGTTTGCTGGAGGATTGAGCAAATACCGGAACAATTTGTTTATTAACATAAATGAACAGCAGGGGTTAACGAATAATAATGTAACGGGGTTTTTGAAAGATAAAAAGGAAAACATGTGGGTGGCAACCTGGGGAGGAGGAGTTTCGAAGTTGGATTATGAAAAATTTAAGAACAGGGACACACTTGTTTTTCAAAATTTTGTGCAGCAAAAAGAAGGGTTGGTTTCAAATACTATTTTCGGAATGTGCGAAGATAAAAATGGTAATATCTGGTTTACTTCATCGGGTTCGGGGGTGAGCCGCTACGATGGCAGAAAATTCATCAACTATGATATAAGGAACGGTTTGGATGGGTTGCGCAACCAAGCCATACTGGCAGATCGAAAAGGGTACGTATGGATAGGCAGCGAAGCGGGAGTGGATAAATGGGACGGTGAAAAATTTATCTTATATGGTCCGCCCCAGGGGTTTTCTGCCCAGGGTGTAAGTACCATTTACGAAGATGATTTGGGAAACTTATGGTTTGGAGCGGCTGATAAAATAGTGAAATATGATGGCAAATTATTTACCAACATACTGCGTTCGGAAGGTTTTTCCCACATAAAAAATATTGTGAAAGATAAATACGGAAACATGTGGATAAGCACAGACGCAGGTATGTGTGTGTACAACGGGAAATATTTCAGAACTATTGGTGAAAATGACGGACTGATTTCTAATTCAGTTAATTTTATAAAACCTGACCAGGACGGCAATCTATGGATAGGAACCAATAAGGGGATAGATAAATTAAACCTGGAACAGTTTATAAACCAGAAAGCCGTGGTAATAAAACATTACGGTAAAGAGGAAGGATTTACAGGAGTAGAGTGTAATCAAAATTCGTTTTATAGCGACAGCGATGGAAAACTATGGATAGGAACTACAAATGGAATAATGATTTACAACCCTAAAGAGGATGGGAACAAAAATTATGTGGAACCGCAAACGCAAATAACGGGCATTAAACTATTCCTGGTAGATGCGGATTTGAGCAAGTATTCGGACAGTATTAAAAACGGACTGCCGGTAAATTTAAAATTGGCCTATGATGAGAACCATATTACATTTGAATTTATCGGCATTTCGCAAACTGACCCCACAAAGGTAAAATACCAGTTTAAACTTGAAGGAGCGGATAACGACTGGTCGCCGGAACAAAAAGAAACATTTGTTACCTTTTCCAATTTATCGCCGGGCAAATATAATTTTGTTTTGAAAGCGGAAAACGGAGATGGTGTATGGAATGCGCAACCTGTAACGTTTAGATTCGAAATAATTTCACCCCTCTGGAAACGCCCCTGGTTCTATCTGTCGCTGGCACTTCTTGGATTAGTTCTTATTTACCTGCTTATAAAAATACGTGAGCGCAGATTAACCTATTCCAAAAGATTATTGGAACGACAGGTTTCGTTAAGAACAAAAGAGTTGTTTGAAGAAAAAGAAAAACTGCAAATGCTGAATGCTGAAATAGATGAAAAAAACAAGGATATAACGGATAGCATTCATTATGCAAAAAGAATACAAAAGGCACTTTTGCCAACAGATACTTCCATGAAACAATTATTTCCTGATTCGTTTGTGTTTTTCAGACCAAAAGATATAGTGAGTGGAGACTTTTACTGGATGGAACAATGGGGACATCAAACGTTGCTTGCAGCTGTAGATTGCACCGGTCACGGTGTGCCGGGAGCGTTTATGAGTATTGTTGGTCATAATATCTTATCTCATGCTGTAAATGTTTTGGGATTAACAAAACCATCTTTAATATTAAACGAAACCAACAAACAATTATCCAGAAAGCTGAATCAACACCTGGAGCAGGCTACCGTAATGGATGGAATGGACATTGCCCTGCTGGCAATAAATTACACCAAATCTACTATGGAGTTTGCCGGGGCAAATAACCCGGTGTGGCTGATAAGAGATAATGAATTTATAGAAATAAAAGGAGACAAATTTCCAATTGGCGCTTATCTTGGAAACGAATTGCAGAAATTTACACATCACGAATGGGAATTGCAAAAGGGTGATTATATCTACATATTTACCGATGGGTATGCCGACCAGTTTGGAGGAGAAAAAGGCAAGAAATTTAAAAACAAAGAGTTTCAGCAAATGCTAATGGACAATCATAAAAAGCCATTGATTGAACAAAGAAATGTTTTAGAAAAAACTTTTGATACCTGGAGGGGCAGCCTTGAACAGGTGGACGATGTATTAGTGATAGGAATCAGAATTTAATTTGTTTTACTGACCATGAAAAATGCATCTCCTAAGATAATACTTGCACTTATATCCATAGCAATTGCACTATTGATTTCTTTCTGCATTAGTTTTTTTACTTTCCCCTTGCAGGAAGGCAACACAAACATAGTTGCGTTTGGCTTTGTCATTTCTTTTATCACTTCCCTTCTTCTGCTGTTTTTTGTGAATATTTTAATCTTTAAAAAGATAGACCAGCTATTAGTGAATGTAAGAAACTTTCGTTCACAAAGCGATACTGCTTCCACCAATATTGAATATAACAAAAACGAAATAAATAACCTGAACAGTGAAATAATGGCGTGGGCAGAGGACAGGAAAAATGAAATAGAACGATTGAAAAAACTGGAAGTATATAGAAAAGAATTTTTAGGAAATGTTTCTCACGAATTAAAAACACCCATCTTTAATATACAAGGGTATGTGCTGACATTGCTGGACGGAGGGCTGGAAGACGCAACTATAAACAGGAACTATTTGCAAAGAGCAGAAAAAAGTGTGGACAGGATGATTGCAATAGTGGATGATTTGGAAGCTATTTCGCAATTGGAAATGGGAGAACTGCAAATAGACCCCGAACGGTTTGATTTAACATTGTTGATGAAAGATGTTCTGGAAGCACAGGAAATGAAAGCAACTGCAAAAGGCATTATACTTACCTTTCCGGAGGAGAATAAACAATTATTTGTTTTTGCCGATAAATTCAGAATAAGGCAGGTGATAGTAAACCTGATAGTAAATTCGGTGAAGTACGGAAGAGAATATGGAGAAACGAAAATAAGGTTTTATGATGTGGGCGATAAAATATCTGTTGAAATTTCAGACAACGGAATCGGAATAGCCGCCCAACATTTACCCCGTTTATTCGAGCGGTTTTATCGTGCTGATAAAAGTCGTTCGAGGGAACAGGGAGGAACAGGGCTTGGACTGGCTATTGTGAAACACATTATTGAAGCACACAACCAAACTATTAATGTGATGAGCACAGAGGGTGTCGGCACTGTGTTTTCTTTTACATTGAAAAAGGGATAAAATTATTCTTCCGAAAAACCAGGTAAGGAAACAAAGAATGTACTTCCTTTTCCACTCTCGGTTGTAAACCATATTTTACCATTTATACTTTCCACAATATTTTTTACAATTGCCAAACCAAGTCCCATACCCCCTGTTTTAGTTGTAAAGTTTGGAGAAAATATTTTATCGAGCACATCATCCGCCACCCCGGTTCCGTTATCTTTTATACTAATAATAACCTGTTTTTTTTCTTTTTGAATAGAAACATTAATTTCTCCTCTACTGTTTTCAGGAATAGATTGAATAGCGTTTTTCAGCAGGTTATTAAATACGCGCAACAGTTGTTCTTTATCGGCAAGTACAAAATATACATTATCTTTTTCAGAATTAAAATCTATTTGCACAGCATGGGTAGTGTTATATAAACCAATACTGTTTAGCAAAATTTCTTCCACATTTACTTTTTCCAAATTTGTTTTCGGCATTTTAGCGAAGTTGGAGAATTCAGTAGCGATAGTGGAAAGCGAGTCTATCTGTTCGATAATTGTTTTCGTTAATCGTTCCATTTTAATATTCATATCGGGAGCATGGTCCTGCCAGGTACGCTGTAAATGCTGCACAGATAACTTCATTGGTGTTAACGGATTTTTTATTTCGTGAGCCACCTGTTTTGCCATTTCTCTCCAGGCACTTTCTCTTTCCGATTTGGCAAGCAAATCGGCACTGTTGGCAAGTTCAGAAATCATCCGGTTGTATTCGCTCACCAGGTTGCCAATCTCATCGTTTTCTTTCCATTCAATAGGTTCGTTTGTTTTCCCTAATTTAATTTTACTCAATTTATCCTGTATTAATTTCAATGGCTTTGTTACATAATTGGAAATAAAAATGGCAGTGATGATGGAGAGCGCAAACAACAATACATAGATATTAATTAAGGCAACCAGAAAACCGGAGATTTCTTTTTCCAATTCGCTTTGCTTTGCAAAGTAAGGCAGATTGAGATAGGCAAGTAATTTTCCATCTTTGTTTTTAAACGGAATGTATGCTGAAAGATAGTTTAATTTTCCTATTCGTTCATCGTGAATAAATTCTGTTTTGCCCACTACTGCTATTTGTAAAAAGGCTTCCGGGTTCATTTTTTTAGAAGTTAATCCCTCGTCAAACACTTTGGAACCGGACGAGGCATACAAATTTCCTTTGGCGTCATAAAAACTAATATCTGTAAAAAATATGGAAGAAGATTTTTTAAGATTAAAAGAAACATATTCTGTTAAGCCCTTGTTTAATATATTTTCGCCCGATAGTTTTTCTTCCAAATCAATTAATACAGAATGAATTTTTTCACTGATGTTTTTGTGATTTTGAGTAACAAACTGATTTTTGATATAATATATAGTGCCCCCGCCAAACAATGCCAGGGAAACTAAAACGATTAACACCAACACCACTTGTATGCGATACTTAAAGCTGAAGTTTTCGAAAAGCCCGCCTGATAATATCTGCCTGATAAAAAGAATGGATAACAGCAATAAACAAAAGAAAGCAAAGAGGTAAGAAAAAGTGGTAACTGTACCAATGAGTCCTTCATTTTTGCAACTCAAAACAATTAATGTTTCTGCATTGGGCTGGTAAAGCAAATGATTGTAACCATCTTTATTAATAAAATTAAATTCTTCCTTAGAAAGTTCAAAGTCCTTGCTGGTAAGTCCATACGAATACTTTCCGTATTGGTTTATCAGTTCATGGTGTTTATATTTTGCATACGAATAATTAGTTAACTCTTCTGATAAACCAATGTTTCTATCCAGCAATAATTCAGGGAAACCAATTTCGTCAGAAATAAATTTAGCATCCAGTTCAATATATAAAGTGCCGTATTTTTGTTTGGTTTTAGGATTGCGGTAGAATACCAATTTGGTGAGATAACTTATCTTGCCCGATTCATTATTAATAAAATTGAAATGTTCGCACGAAGTGGGTTTTCCTTTTTTCTTAATCAACTCATCAAAGTAAAAATTGTTATCAAACAAAGTGTTTTGTGACTTTATAACAGGCACACACATGCTATCGAACAAAACAACATGCACATCGTACTTTTCCCAGAAGCCGCTGAAGTAATGCTGTTTTATCCGCTTCTCAAATTCCACCGGATGCTTTTCCGGTTTATTGACATAAGAAATTAATAGTATATCGTTTTGCAAATCTTCTTCAATATCCTGAAACAGTAGCTCCGCCACCGGGTCTTGTTCTGCAGAAAGTTTTTCAGCGTATATTTTCCGGGTTTCCATTTCTTTTATCCCTGAGTGCTTAATAAAAATATGCACCGCATACAACGAAAAAATAAACACCAACAAAATGATTCCTGAAAAAGGATAAACCGTTTGTTTTCGTTTTATCATCGCAATAGAAGGCAAAAGAATAAAAGGAAGAAATATAACTATTAAATCAAGCGTGCCCAGCAGTTGAGAAATGGTGGTGTGAATGCCTGCTGATATTACAAACACTATAATGTATTGACGATTGTTTAATTTCAATTGCTTTAAAACAATAACCATTTTATCGGCAAATAAAAAGTAAACGAAAAGCAAAAGCCCGATAATAAAAATACCGGCATAGCTATATATGTTCAAACTGAATAAATTATTTATACTGAATACAATGTTTGAATTTTTAATTAAGCCAATAAATACTTCGGTTATAATCCAGGAAAACCAAAAGAACCCGAGGAAGAAAATAAGAGAGAGTAGAAGTTTGTTAATGTTTTTGAGCCGTGCAGGAAGATTATTAAAGTTGACTTTTGTTAAAGAATAAAACGACAGGTAAAAAAGCAATACAGCATTTATTAATAAATCGCCAAGCGAAGTAAGCCAAATGGAACCGGCATCAGCAAATACTTTAGGATTAAATAATTCGAAACCGTAAAAACTTTCAGGGAATTTTAATTTGATGGAGATGTATCTTAATACTATAACCGATAAGACATACAGCAAAACAGAATTATTATTTCCGATTTCATTTTCCCATTCAAATAGTGCAGATTGTAAAAACAAAAGAAGAAGCAAACAGGCAAATACATTGAGCAATACCACCAAATAAGAAGTAAAAGAGCGGTAGTAATTTGCTGGATTAAAATCTAACGAAAACAAATATTCTCCTGAACTGTTGCGGATACTGTTTTTTGAATTGGTGCCGGCTGTTATAAGTTTGGTATCTGCGGCAACAGCAAAATCTTTTTGAAATTCATTAACCAGGTATTTGTTTTGATAAGGATATTCATTTTTAATTAATACAAGCCCCACCACCGTTTTAGTTGTAGTTGCATTGGTATGTGGGCGCATTACTTCAAACCAGCCGTTGCGAAGCTTCGCCATTTTGGTATCCAGGCACACTTCCTTTACCCAATTTTCTACAGCAATAGAATTGTCGCTCCAGAATTTTAACGTATCGTTTTCATAAATTAAAAGTGCTAATCCATCCTGCTCCATCAATTTATTATAGTAACCGGGCTTGGAAGTAAAGAGTTGGTTGTAGTTTTGCGTCTCCGCTCTTTTGGCAAGCCACGACATTTCATTGCTTAACCGAATTTCTTTCTGGTGCAGTTGTTTTTCGAAACTGTTAACAGTGGAAGAAGAATTATTGCTGTAAGAATAGTGCAGAAAATAAGCCCCAACAAACAGCAGTAGTGCAGAGGAAAGTAAAAAGTATTTGTTTTTGAAAAAAGTTTTCAAACAGAAGATCGTTGGTTGTATTTAATTTTGTTGCGAATAAAGTTTATTTTTACAAACAAAAGTAAAGAAATTAGTTTTGGATGGCACAATGCAACACAAATTATACCAAACAATAAATGGCAAAGCAAAAGGAAAATAAAAAGAAAGCAGCAACAATAGCAAGTAAGCAATACAGGTTTTATAACCGGTTTTGGTTCCAGGCACTTGTATTAATCTGTATTGGTTTTGGTATTTACGGAAACTCTTTTATGAATGAATATGCCCTGGATGATGGCATTGTGATTCAAAAGAATGACTATGTACAAAAGGGGTTCAGGGGCATTCCTAAAATTATGAAGACGGATGCTTATGATAGTTTTTACCGTTCTATGAATGCCAAGCAACAGCTTTCGGGTGGGCGGTACCGCCCGCTTTCGGTAGTTACGTTTGCTATCGAGCAGCAATTGTTTGGAAGCACAGCCAAGGACAAACCCGAAACAGATGTGGCAATGGTAAGGCACATGATGAATGTGGTGTTTTATATTTTATCATTAGTGGTGTTGTTATTTTTTCTTCAAACATTTATATTTAAAGAAACTCCGCTGGTTGCATTTTTAGCGTGCCTGCTGTTTTTAGTTCATCCTGTACACACCGAAGTAATTTCGAATGTAAAAAGCCGGGACGAAATTCTTTCCTTTTTATTTATCATCCTTACTTTTATTTCTGCATTCCGCTACCGCGAAACAAAGAATGCCTGGCACCTTGTGCTGGGTTTGTTGTATTATTTCTGCGCACTGCTTAGCAAAGAGTATGCGGTAACGTTAGTTATTTTAATTCCCATGTTGTTTTATATTGTAAATGAAGACACGCTGAAATCTGCGCTGACAGGGGCTATTCCGTATTTAATTATTGCAGTGGTGTATTTGCTCATTCGGTATTCCATAGTAAAAGCAGGCGCAACGACAGAGAACCCGGATGTGCTGAACAATCCTTTTAAGTTTGCCACCACTCCCGAAAAGTGGGCAACCAAGATTGAAATACTAAATCATTATTTGCGGCTGTTGTTTTATCCTCACCCGCTTTCAAGCGATTATTCTTACAACACCATTCCTTATACCGATTTTCTAAATCCCCTGGTGTGGTTCTCCATTGTGTTTCACCTGTCTGCCATTGGAGCTGCTGTTTATTTATTTATTAAAAGAAATATTATTGGCTTTGCGCTTGCCTTTTATTTGATGCACCTGCTGCTTGTTTCCAACTTAATAATGAACCTGGGCGCTACCATGGGCGAACGTTTAATTTATCATTCTTCGTTTGGCTTTGTGCTCATTGTTGCTGTTTTTATTAACTGGTGTTTGCAAAAAATAAATGCTGCCGGAATTAAAAATATAATAACAGTAGTAGTAATTTGTTTAATAACCATCAGCAGTTCAGCCATTGTTATTCCTCGAAACGCACAATGGAAAAACGACACTACTCTTTTTATTGCCGATGCCGAAACAGTTCCCAACAGTGCACTGGTAAACGGTAATGCTGGGAAAGCCTACATTGACCTGTCTGAAAAGCCCGAAAACAAAGCGCAGGAAACCGCATTGATAAGAAAAGCAATTTATTACCTTAGCAAATCGGTGGCGATACATAAGCAATATGTAAACGGATATTTGAACCTGGGTGTGGCGTATTATAAATTGCAGAATTACGACAGTGCAAAAACAGAATGGGATATGGCAAAAGTTATTTATCCGAACAACCCTTTTCTGAAAAGAAACTACGGGCTGCTTGCTCAAATTTATTTTAATTCGGGAATGAATATTGGCGGCAAAGAACCGCAACAAGCTATCCTGTTTTTGGAAAAGGCAGTGGAGATAACTCCCGAAAACGACAGCTACTGGTATAACCTTGGCGGAGCGTATTACACCATCCGCAATTTTGAAAAAGCAAGAAGCTCATGGACCAAAGCACTGGAGCTGAACCCGGCAAACGATCAGGCAAAACAGGGGTTAGCGGCATTACCTGTTAAATAAATTCTTCCATGTTTCCCAACAGTGTTTGTTTTCGACCTTGAAAAGGTCGCATGTTTATAGTATTAAATTTTGTGTTCAATTGTTCGACTCCTTGGGAGTCTCATGTTGGCGGTTAATCGCTTTGCTATAAACATGCGATGCCATAAGGCATCGAGATTAACTTAATGGCATTGCCCTGCCGGACTTTCAACTCATAATCACCGCTTAGCCTGACGCTAATGCGCACATGCGGGACCAATGTCATTAAGTTAAGGAAATGATTTTTGCCTTGAAAAGTCCGAAGGACTTGAATTTGAATAGCCCCGAATGAAATTCTGGGAAACAGAACAGAATAAATAATCAACAACCCAGAAAGGGTTGAATATAATCCCTGACACGTTAATTTATTTCATTCAACCCTTTAAGGGTTGGGATTTATCATGCCATTTTACCACTGGTTTCACCCGTGGCTATTCATATTTAACCCTTTCGGGTTTTCCTTAACTTAATGAAATTGCATGTGGGACCATAAGGCATCGAGCTTAAAGGAATGACATTAACTATTGAACCAAGTTGGGAACTAAAAAGAAATCAGCCATTTATTATAAACTAATTTCTCATTTCCCCTAAAAACACAAAAAATATTACCATCCTGCTTACCGTTTAACCGCCCAAACCGTTCGTTCACCAGCCCACCCTGTCAAACTCTAGAAGTGCCCCTTTTATTTTGTTTTTTATTTATTCCTTTGCTGCATCATTTTATCAACCTGTTTTTTTATAAAAATAAAAATTAAAATTAAAATGGCTTCTGCTCCCGGTGAAAATAAAATAACCTTTTCGATTTCCCTGGTTACAGATAACGATGAAGTTACACAACGTGCCGATTGCCCCATTATTGTTTACAACAACCAACCTTTTATTGCTGTTCCTGCGCAATTTTTGATGGAATACATAGAACTCTTAAAAAGACGCGAAATAGGGTTGGTGATTTCAAACAGGCATATTGAAAAAAAACCGGAAGCAGAAAATGCGGTGGAATGGGTTGATTTTATTTATCTGAAAGAAGGCACCAAAACGGTAAAAGCATTTTTTAAAAATATTAAATACATCTTTTCGGATGACGATTACACTTATATCTGTACCATAGATAATCAGCAATTGATAAGTAAAAACAGTTTGGAATGGTTTGAACAGAAATGCCCGCCCGAATGTTTTATGAAGATACATGGCAGCTATTTAATTAATATGATATTCATTATCCATTATATTAATAATGGCAGAACAGGTTTTGTAATAATGATTGATGGCAAAGACCTGAATGTTTCTCAACGGAGTAAAAAAGAATTTGAAGAAAAATCAAAACCATTTCTTTTTTCCCTTTTTAAATAAATTACTCACTTACCGATACTTTTACTCACTTACCGAAAACCATAGTTTCTATGTTATTTGCACCATTTACCTTTGGCATCAGAAAAAATGTTCTTTGTTTTACAGGTAAATACATCAAAAGTCAGCGTTTTCACATAATTTCTGAACAGGGTGTCATTGTGTTTGAACGCGGTTGTATCACTTTCGAATACAGCCTGATTATTTCTGTGTTAAGATTACATTGTGTTCGAATACGGTTGCATCACATTCGAATACGGTTGTTTCATGTTCGAACACCATCACATCATTTTTGTTCTAAGATGATGCGGTGTTCAAATGCAACCACTCCGTATTCAAACACGGTGACACCGCATTCAAAAATGAAGCAAAGAACATCGAAAATGGTCAAAAGTGGTCATTTGAAGAAACTTTAAGTTACGTATTAATAAGAATAACTCCTTTGAGTTAACACTTGTACCAGCGGAGTTTTTAATAAACAAGGCAAACTAAATAAAATATAAACCATCGGCTAATGACCAATAAACAGTAAAGTAAAAATGAAAAGAAATAAATACAATTATTAAATTAATATTAACAATTAAATAAAATGGTTTAAGAAACCAGTAAAAACAATGGTACTATCAAATAAAATATTACAATTTAACTATGTTTTAAAAGCGTTTGTAGCTTATATAGTTATTCATTATCTTGAATTAGGAATTTCTTTGGAACAAAAAGATGGAATTGAACCCTTATGGACCGGGTGGGGTCCTGTAATAGATGCTTATACTAATCCAAATCAGCATAATGAAATTACTATTGGCGATATGAATCTTCTATATGATGAAGACAAAAGAATTGTGGATGCAGTAAAACAGCAGATTAAATCAAATCCTTCTATTGTGCTTACCCCGGTTGACTATGCAAACCTTGATATTCCGAAACCTACAAAGAAAAGAACCAATGTACCTGTTTTAAAATATGCACCAGTAGTTAGTTGTATAAGAAACTCGCATTTATTACCTGTATTTTTTGGAGCAGATCCTAATCATCCTGCAAAACATGCAAAGCCGGCAGATGCAGATGCAATAGGTGTAAAAATTTGTGGTAACTATATACCTGTTACAGCAGGAGTAAATTTAAAAATTTGCAAGAAGGCTGCGTAATTAAAAAATATCGAGGAACTAATAAAATTGTTGGGTATAAAAATAAGAAAGTATAGGTAATTTATTTTGGGGCATTATT
>JANYDQ010000138.1 GCA_025363555.1 Bacteroidota bacterium
TTTTCACAGTCTGACGTTAGAGGAAATTTTAGGGTAGTGTACCGCTAACTTTAACGTTTCATGAAAAACCCAGAAAAACAAAAAACAAATAAAACAAAAAAACAAAATGAAAAAACTATTACAAACAATCAAAAACAAAAAGCAATTTCTTGTTTTTTGCGTATTCGCTTTTATCGGCTTGAGTACAAATGCACAACATACAGCCCCGACATTACCGGGAACTTTTGTGCAAGGAATTAATCCTGTAAATAATACTTTTGTATTTACAGACCCTAATTCTACTACCGCAACCCAAGCGGACTTTTATTCGGTTGATGGTACAACGGGTAATGCTGTATTCATCTCAACTGATAATACAAGTACTACTACATTTACTTCTGCCACTTGTGATATGGGAAATTTACCTCCAAATTCATATATTCGTGTAGATGTAACAGACGCTACTAATGGAAATTATCAAGACAGTACAAGTACCCTTTCAATTCTTCCAACACCACAATGGCTCGCAGGTGGTAGTGGAAATACTGCAACAAATGTTACACTTGTAGGGAACATAATAACTTTTGATGCTATTCTAAATTTATCGTCAAGTAATTCTAACCTACCAGATAGTGTTACTGGTATTGGAGGTCGCTCATATAATATAGTTAACCCAAGTTTTATAATTAATGTTAGTTACGATATTACTGCACCTCCTTCCTCTTCTGTTTTCAACAGTCAATCAGTAGGGTTTACTTTAGACGTTTTTAATTCACAATTTACTCACAATTTTTCACAGCCAATTAATACAACAAGTATTTCTTTAGATGCAAATTTTAATTTTCAAGTACTTGCAAGTATAACTCAAAATATCGCTGGTTTTAAAATAAATTTTCCGGCTGTAAGATTTCCAATGGCACCTTTACCAATTGTTATAAAGGTTGATGGAGGTATGGAAATAAGTACTGATATAATTGCAGAGGTAAATTTCGGTTATGATGGTAGTAATTGGGGATTTATTCAAACAGGGACAGATGTAACAAAAGTAATTGGTAAAATAAATGGTGATGCTTTTTTAAGAGTTACTGCTGACGCAGTAATAGCGAGTGCAAGTGGAACGTTAGGAATAAAAGGTTCAATAGGTGGAGGATTAAGCTATACAACAGCATCTGGTGTTAATCCTTTATTTGGTGGCGAATTAGAGATATATGGAAAGCTAAATTACAAAATTGGTAGAGGTTGGTTTACTTTACACGAAGGAGAAATAAGTAAAACATTTTACCACAAAGAATTTGGAGATACTGCCGCATTACGTATGCCTTATGGAAGTCATTTAATATGGGAACAACCGCACGTTGATGCAATGGGTGGTTATACGAGATTAATACAAACTAATCCCGGACTTGAACCACAAGCATTTTACGCTCAACCCTCATTTTCAGCTAACGACAGTACTTTATATATTACTTGGTTAGATTATGATTCAAATGACAAAACAATGATATTGTTATCTCAATTTGATTATACAACAGGTCAATTTTCGACACCTGTTTCGGTTATTGATAATCAAGATATAATTGAAAACCCAAAAGCAGCAATACTTCCAAGTGGTTCTTGTATTTTATCTTGGACACAAGGTAGATTGACAGCTTTAGATACTGCAACAATGGATATGAGGACAGTTGCAAAATCTCAAGATATTTGGTTGGCATATTATGACAAACCTACAAATACTGTAAGTGCACCGATAATGCTTTCAGATAATACAGCGGCATCAGACACTTCAGGACGTGCAGAAGGGAACGCAAATATTATTATGGGGAAAGGAAATTATGGTATTATCACTTGGATTGCATCTGACCTTGCAAATAATACTTCTGATGTTTATTATTCAACTATTACACTAACTGGTTCAACTATTACATTTTCGCCACCTGCTATTTTTATAACAGAACCAGGAATAGACAGGTCAGTTAATGTTGCATTTTATGATTCAACACACGTTATTGCAAGTTGGATAAACGACCCCGATGGGACTGATAGTACAGCAAATAATGTTGTGATGTATCAAGAGTTTGATATTACAGTACCGCAAGGATCTTGGGCTCCCGATGCAATTTTAATCAACACCGATAATAGTACACAATACGAAGATTTATCAATGGACTTTAACGGACAGTATGGAGCAATTGCATATACTTCTACTCATTACGAAACAGACGGAAAGTTTGAAAAAAATATTAATGCAGTTGCTTGGTCGGGCGGTGCTTGGTCAACACCTTATATAGATTCCGATACATCTTATTACTTTTTAAAACCACACGTAAGCGTTAATAATGCAGGTGTTACAGCATTAACATATCAAGCTATTCAATTAGTTGGCGACACATTAAATCCAGACCAAGGCGTAATGTATATGTTTACAAATGACATAAACAATAGTTCAACAGTTTGGACTTCTTATCAAGATTCATTAACTTTGGGCGACCCTAATATTTATGATGAGGATATTCAAACCACTTATTCTCACAATAATTATTTACTTGCCATTACACAAGAATCCGACCCTGTAACGGGTATGGCTCCAATAAACCCACCAAACGGAGTTCGTTTCGGTTCATTAGATTTGAATTTAGTATTACGAGCATTTAATGTTAATGGTATCTCTGCTCCTGCCGATACAACAGAACCAGCAACAGGTACAACATTAAATATAAAACAATCGCAATCTGCTTTAGGTGATTTATTAATTTTTCCTAACCCGACAAGTGATGTTATTAATTTAAGATTTTCAAATGAGAAAAGAACAAATATAAAAATTGAATTATTTGACATTAATGGCAGATTAGTTTCTACAATAATGAATACAGTTGTTGAACCTGGTTTATACCAAACAGTTTATGAACCTGCAAGAATTGATAACGGTCTTTACATTATTAAAATCACAACAGATAAAGGGGTTAGTAATTCAAAAGTTTCTATCATAAAATAATTTCTCTTTCAAAACATAATTTGAACACAAACAATTAAATACAAAACTATTGAACACTAACATTAACGGGCGAAAGAAAAAACAAAACTTCCTCTAATCGAGTAGGCTGCCCTGCTACCAAACGATAGCAGGGTGAGCCTCTCACACCACTGTACGTGCGGGTCTCGCATACAGC
>JANYDQ010000170.1 GCA_025363555.1 Bacteroidota bacterium
ATCTGTTTTTAATTTTAATTCAGGAAGCTCCTTCAACTGGATTGGCGGTTACTTTGATGTATCAGGAATCATCAATGTAAATGCAGGTGCTGCAATGACCATCAGCAGTGGAAATAATAAATTCTTTTACAACAACGGAACGATAAACAATTATGCCACCTGCAACTGGACAGGAACAGGAGGTGTCTATATGTATAACGGTACTCCTGCCTTTAATAATTACGGCACCTTCAACATCAATACCGATGCAGGTTTTTATAATTATTATTATGGTTCATGTACATTTACAAATGAGACAACAGGTACAGTTAATAAAATAGGCGGAGCAGGAGAAACAGCTTTTCAAAGTAACTGCTCCTATAGTAATTACGGAACAATAGCGGTTTCCACCGGAACCATTTCTTTTAACGGAACAGGTTACGATTACGGAGTGGTGAATAATACAAGCGCAGGAACATTAAATTTCCCGGCTGGTATATGTCATGTAATGACAGGAGCAAGTTTTATCGGGGCAGGTAATGTTACTATTACAGGCGGTGTATTTTCTGTTGATGGAAATGCAAGTGCAGCCGGTACCTGTACTTTTAACTGGTCTTCCGGAAATATGTCCGGTGCAGCCACTCTCGATTTTAATGGCAACAGTTCATTCAACTGGATTGGAGGTTACTTTGATGTGTCAGGAACCATCAATGTAAATACAGGTGCTGCAATGACCATCAGCAGTGGAAACAATAAATTCTTTTACAACAACGGAACTATAAACAATTATGCAACCTGCACCTGGACAGGAACAGGGGGTGTGTATATGTATAATGGTGCTCCCTCTTTTAATAATTACGGCACCTTCAGCATTAATACCGATGTAGGTTTTTATAATTATTATTATGGTTCATGTACATTTACAAATGAGGCAACAGGCATCTTAACCAAAACTGGCGGAACAGGAGAGACTTCACTTCAAAGCAATTGTATCTTTAACAACGCAGGTACTACCAATATTAATTCAGGAACATTTACCTTTTACACAAGTCCTAATCCGCATTCGGGTATTTACAGCATTGCTGCTGGTGCGGTGTTAAATTCCCCTCTTGCTGTATCATACACAGGTTCATCGTTTACAAATAATGGAAGTGTAACATTAGGTAGTTTAAATTTCAATGGAACATCCAATCAGTTATTAGCTGGAACAGGAAATATAAATTATCTTACCTTTAATGCAAGTAGTGGAGCTACTCTTGGAGGAACTCAGACAATTAATAATTCTCTTGCGCTCAATAATGGTTTGGTAACCATCGGAAATAATGATATAGTACTTTCTCCTTCTGCATCATTTACCGATGGAAGCAGCAGTGCTTATTTTGTTACCAACGGAACCGGAGGTTTTAAAAGACAGGTAAATAATAATAATACAAATACCTTTTTCCCTATCGGAACTGCAACAAGCTATTTGCCTGCAACTATACAGCTAACCGGAACTACCGATAATTTTAAGGCAAGAGTAATTAACCAGTTGAATTATCAATACGATAATTCTAATAACGGGTTTGGAACATTGGTAACTTCAAATACGGTTGGCAAAACGTGGGTGATTAAAGAAGATGTTACTGGTGGTTCAAATGCAACTGTTACACTGCAATGGAACGGAGGAGATGAGCTATCTTCTTTCAACAGGGCAAACGCAGATATTTTTAATTTTGACGGAACCAACTGGCAGCATAATGCTTTTGGCGCATCAGGTGGAAGTAACCCTTACACCATTTCAAGAAGCGGAATTACTTCTTTCAGGGAATTTGCAGTAAGCGATGATATATCTATTTTGAACACTACATTTTCTTGCTTATATAATTATTATACCCTTTGCCAGGGAGGAACTATCAGTATTCCTTATTCCGCTTCCGGAAGTTTTGGAGGAGGAAATGTATTTACTGCTCAATTGAGCGATGCAACTGGCAGCTTTGCATCTCCCGTTACTATCGGAACTGTTTCTGCTACCACTTCCGGAAATATAACAGGGGTTATTCCTGCTGCCACACCTGCCGGAACAAATTACAGGATAAGAATTACAAGTTCAAGCCCTTCGCTTATTAGCGGAGATAATGGTAGTCCGATAACAGTTACTGCATCCCAGGCAACTGTATTTTATCTTGGCTAAGCTTTTAGAAATAATAAT
>JANYDQ010000200.1 GCA_025363555.1 Bacteroidota bacterium
CGAATCCGCGTTGTGAAACTTTCATTCACTGGGTGTCTTTTATATTATTAAAAGAACTATATTTGCCATTCGAGGCGCACACATCGCCTTGCCGAAAATGCCGCCAGAAAGAGTATTGCTAATTTTGAAGTGTGTGCAAGGCGGCACTTCGGCAAGCCCTGTCCGTTAGCCGTAATGCGAGAAGCGCAGTGCAACCTTTTACGCAACGAAACAAATAGTACTTTTATGCACTTTAAAACAGAACAAAATGAAACTTGACAGCAATTGAAAAATTAAGACCAAGACAAGCACCGCGAAGCGGTGCTTGTCTTGGTTTGTTTTTTTTATAGAATAATAAAGTAAGAAGTTAGAAATCGTTCATTTCATATTAGGAAGACTTATCGAGTAATGCGGAAGGCAAAAATGATGTTAGGAAGACTTCCTATGATGCAAGGAAGACTTACTTTGATGTCAGGAAGACTTACCACGATGCAAGGAAGGCAAAAATGACGCTCGGTATCCTTACCACGATGCTCGGTATCCTTTCCACAACGTCAGGAAGGCAAAAATGATGCTCGGTATCCTTACCACGATGCAAGGATAAGGTTTATGATGCTGATATTAACGATTTATGACGAAATTAAGACTTTAGCCATATTAGGGTAAAAGACCTATAAAGCGAGAAAAACACATTAAAACGACAAATTAGACACTTGACAACAACAGAAACCAGAAAAAGGCACTAACGCATAACATCGGTGCTTGTTGCACAACTAACCAAAAGTAGTTAATAAAATTAATAGAAACTGATAAATCGAAATTAATTTTATCAGACCTTTGCACCATGCAAGGCAAAAAAAACTATCACGAAAAACTCTTCACCAATTTTCAATTAAGTGAACGGGTACCGGAAGAAAACTTCTATCGCAGGCTGAAAAGTCAACTGGATTTACATTTTCTTTATAAACTTACAGAAACATATTATGGAACAGAAGGGCAAAAGAGCATTGACCCTGTTGTGTTTTTTAAGCTTATATTAGTAGGCTATTTAGAGAACCTGAACAGCGACAGGAAAATAATAGCTCACGCAAGCTTGCGGTTGGATATAATATTTTTTATTGACCATGATATAGAAGAAGAATTGCCTTGGCACAGTACATTGAGCCGTACCCGTGAGTTGTATGGCGAAGAAGTATTTAAAACATTATTCAAAAAAGTATTGAGCCTTTGCGTAAGCAAAGGAATGGTTGGAGGTAAACGCCAGGCAATAGACAGTGCTTTTATCAAAGCCAATGCAAGTATGGATAGCTTGAAAGAAAAACGTGTGTTGAGCGCAATGGAAGCAGAAGTATTGGCAGATGCAGAAGCATATAGCGATGAATTAAAAGCCAATGATGCTTCGGCTACGCTCAGCACAGGAACTTCGGCTACGCTCAGTGCAGGAACAACAATAACAGCCCAAAAACAAAAGGAAGTGGAGCGTCACCACAAGTGGAAAGCAGAAGCATACAAAGGTCAGCCTACGGGAAGAAAAAAGACAAGCGAAGACACTTTTGAAGATGAAAAGGGAAATGATGAAAACAAGAGGGCAAAATTTTTGAGTAACGATACACACTACAGCAGTACCGACCCTGATGCACGCATCAGTGTGAAACCGGGCAAACCACGGCAATTTAATTATAGTGCACAAACCAGTGTAGATACTAAAGGACACGTAATAACCAATATCCTGGCCGATTTTAGTGATAAGCGGGATAGCCAGAGTTTACCGCAAGCAGTGGACCAGACAATAGAAAACTTAAAAGAGAATGATTTGAAACTGGAAGAAGTGCTTGCAGATACAGGCTATTCAAGCGGCACAGCATTACGATACCTGAAAGAAAATAATATAACAGGATACATTCCCAACTTTGGACAATATAAACCAACGCGGCAAGGATTTGTATATGATAAGGAAAACGACCACTATGTTTGCTCCCGGGGCAAGGTATTAAAGTACACAGGAACATCAACAGATAGAAGAGGCTATGAAACAAAAAACTGGTTAAGCAAAAGTAACGATTGTAAAGATTGCCCGCTAAGAGCGCAATGTATAGGTAAGAGTAAAACTAAAAGAATAACAGAAAGTGCAGACAAACCATTATATGATGAAATGCACATACGCTTACAAACCCGCAAAGCAAAGCATTTAAAGAAACAACGAAGCAGTACAGTAGAGCCGGTATTGGGCACATTAATAAACTTTACAGGAATGAGGCGAATATGGACAAGAGGAATAAAAAATGCAAACAAGTTTATGCTCGGAGCAGCAATAGCCTACAACATTAAAAAATGGCTGAACTATAAACAGAAAAAAGTAAACATACAGGTGAACGAACTACAAAAACCTGAAAAACGAACAAAACAAAGCATTTTAAACT
>JANYDQ010000389.1 GCA_025363555.1 Bacteroidota bacterium
GAATACCGAGCCGGTTGTTACCGCTGATGTCCAGGTAAAGGTTGTTCCGCTTATGGTAGAGTTTAACGGTAAGTTACTTGGGTCTCCGTTACATATTACTATGCTGGATGCTGAACCTACGGGTAACGCATTAACAGTTACTGTTTGTGCAGCTGTTGCTGTGTTGCCGCTTCCGTCTGTTACTGTCCAGGTTACGGTGGTTGTTCCTACTGAATAAGAACCCGGTGCATTGTTGGTTACACCTGCTACTGAACAGTTGTCTGCTGTAACCGGGGTTCCTAATACTACTGCTTGTCCGTTACATACGGTTACGTTTGCCGGTGCGGTAATGGTTGGGTTCTGGTTATCAGTTACTGTTACTGTTTGAGTTGCGGTTGCTGTGTTGCCACTTCCGTCTGTTACTGTCCAGGTTACTGTGTTTGCTCCTAAGTTATAAGTACCTGTTGAGTTGTTGGTAGTACTTGCTACTGAACAATTATCAGCAGTAGTTGGTGTGCCTAAAGAAACTCCGCTTGCAGTACATAACCCTGCATCAGAACTTACTGTTACGTTAGCTGGTGCTGTTATGGTTGGATTTTGATTATCAGTTACAATTACTGTTTGTGAACACGTGGCTGTGTTGCCTCCACCATCGGTTACTGTCCAGACTACTGTGTTAGCACCCAAAACATAAGGTCCTGCGTTGTTATTTGTTACCGTTGTTCCGGTTCCTGTTGTTACTGGTGTGCCGATGGATGAACTGCTTGTACAGATGCCTGCATCACTGGTGATGTTAGCTGTTGCAGGACAAGTTATAGTTGGTAATGCACTTATTGTAACATTCACAACAATATCTGCACCCGGACATCCGTCTGGTGAAGTAGAACTGATAGTGTATTGTACTACTGCATCTGTAGAACCTGTATTGGTTAATACATCGGTAATACTTGTTCCGCATCCGCCCGGACAATCGTTACTGCCTGTTGCAGAACCACTCATCACTGCCTGTGTCCAGGTAAAGTCGGTGGAGGCTACTGTAGAACTGATGGCAACGTTCGCTGCTGCTCCGCTATAGATGGTAGTGTTAGCTGCTGATGTTACCGGTGTGGCACCTACTGTTTCAGTTAGAGTAAATGCACTTCCTGTACAACCTACTGCTGATGTTGGGATAATGGAATAAACAACAGTTTCATCTACGTTTCCGCTATTTGCCAGAGTCTGGCTGATAGTGGAACCACACGAGGATGCACAGTTGCTGTAACCTGATACATTGGCTGATGAGCCGCTTGTGGTCCAGGTATAAGTGGACGTGCCTCCGGTAGTGGTTGATAAACTTCCTGATGTCATGTCTCCGTTACACAATAATTCGTCTCCGGTGGTTGAACCTACCGGGGTAGGATTTACAATTATAGTAGATAAGAATGTATTTCCTGCACAACCTGCTGCTGAAGTAGGTGTTACAGTATATCTTACTTGTCCTTGTGTGGAATTGCTTGTATTGGTTAACGTATTCACTATTGGTGAACCGCTTCCTGATGTGAACCCGGTTACTGTTCCGCTGAACAATGAACCTACCCATGTATAGGTAGTTCCTGTTAAAGATGAAGTTAACGCAATGTTGGTTGCTCCCCCGCTGCATATTGTTGCATTGCTTGCTAAACCTGCTGGTTTTGGATTTACCGTTACATCTACTGTAAATGTAGCACCTGTACAGCCTGTCGCGGTTGGTGTTACTGTATATCTTACCACTCCTGGTGTTGTTGTGCTTGGGTTGGTAAGAGCCTGTGCTATGGTTGTGCCACATCCTGTGGTGCAACCGCCTAAGCCAGTTACTGTTCCTGACAATACGGCTGCGGTGTATGCAAATGTTGTACCTCCTATTGTAGAATTAAGGGCAACCGATGAGGTTGCTCCGCTACAAATAGATTGTGGCGATGCTGAACCTACAGGGTTTGGATTCACTGCAGCTGCAACTGTTGTTGATGCTGTACATCCGAAAGGATCTGTAAATGTAACATTATAGGTTCCTCCGTCACTTACTGCTGCTGATGCTATGGTAGGATTTTGAACACTATATGTATTCGGTCCTGTCCATGAATATCCTCCGGTAGCAACAAAAGGGCTAAATCGGTATGCCTCAGGAGAACCTGCCGCAATATTCCAACTTCCGTTTGCTCCATTTCTTCCGCTTGGTGAAGTAGCTAAAGCCCCTGTAGAATTTTCAACTCCTATGGTTTTGGCTGCTCCGTCACTTGCTGAACCGCTTGCTGCAGCAACATGAACCTCCACTATATTAGAGGTTTCATATAAATCTATTTGAGATGAATAATTACTTCCTGCCGCACCATAAGTACCGCAAGTTGTCCATTCGATTGTGAAAATTCTGTTAGGAGAAATTCCTGAAACAAAATAGGAAATTGAACCCGAACCTCCGTCCACTAAATCATTCCAAACACCTGCAATTAAATTGTTTGGTGTTGCTGCATTTGGAATTATTTGTCCATAGCTTGTACCAGCGGCAGAGCCAAATTCAACATAACCATTAGTACTTATAAATAGACTAGAATAAGAAGTACCATAAAAATTAAATGAAAATGGAATGGTAACGGAAGATGAATAACTATCATCCCAACCCGAACCTGCTGTAAATACAGTTGTCGGACTTACAGGAGTGATATGGTTATACCCAATTGAAGCTAAAGTATAGTTTCCAGATATAGCTTGTGTAACTGTTCCTGTAGAGGTAAGGTTTAATGCATTACCAGCACATACAGGCGAGTTAGAACCTGCAGTAATTGTTGGTAAGGAGGTTACAGTAGCTGTGGCTGAAGCCGTTGTTACACAAGTTCCTTGAGTTACGGTAACTGTATAACTCCCTGCTGTTGTAATAGTTGCTGTTTGTGCTGTACCCAAACCTGAAGACCATGAATAAGTTCCTCCGGCAGGCAATGCTGTTGCAACTGCTGAAGAACCAGCACACAATCCTATTGAACCAGGGGTAATGGATGCTAATGCATTAGTAGTAACACTTAAACTGGCGGTACTGGAAGTACCGCAAGCATCAGTTACTGTGGATGCATAAGTATGCGTTCCTGAAGTGGTAGTTATTGAAGCAGTATTTCCTCCAAATGAAGTACCGTCTTGAGTCCAGCTATAGGTATAAGGTAATCCTCCACCGGAAGGATTAGCAGTTAATGTTTGTGTACCTACACAAGAAGTGGCACCTCCAACAGTTAAAGCTCCGTTGGTAACAGGTGTATTTTGTATAGTAACACTTCCATTTGATGTACATCCGTAAGAATCTGAAACAGCTACATTATAGGTTTGCGAAGTAGTTGATAAAGTTGCAACAGGGTTAAAAATAGTAGAACTGCTTAACCCGGTTCCTGTCCAGGCATAATTAAATCCGGCACCTCCTTGTATATTCAGAACATAATCTTCTACCTCACTATAGTTAGAACTAAAGTTATCACAAGCAGTTACAGGGTTAGCAGCGTTACCATCACATAAAACTCTCATACGAGTTCCACCTGGGGAAGCTCCTGCAGGTATATTTATAGTAAAGTTAGTAACATTGTTTAATGAGTTAACTCCGTTTGCAACAATTACATTTTCACCAGCATCAAGGAAATCACCATCGCGATTCCAGTCAACCCAAACATTATAATATGCAATACTGCAAGTACCTGCTGCCTGAACACTTAGAGTAAACGAACTACCCAATACCTGAGATACAGAAGAAGAAGGGAAATAAGTAAATCCTGTGCCATTGTATGCTCCGGTTGCGTTAGTAAAGTTTGTTGAACCACCGGTTGTTGAAACACTTGTTATGTAATTACATGGGTTAGATGCATACAAGGTAGGTGAACAATACCCGGATGGCACCGCTCCTCCACTTCCTCCTGCAACTACAGCCATTAACTGGCTTGTGCCTCCTATACATAAACTGCTTGGATTAGCAGTAACAGATGAAATGGTTGGCACATGACCTCCATTGATAGTTACAAACTGAACTGCTGTACAAGTTCCGTCATTTGCTGAAACGGTATAGGTAGTAGTTGCAGTTGGAGTTGCCACAACGTTAGCTCCCGAAGCAGTATTTAAACTTGCAGCAGGTGCCCATGTATAAGAATAAAGATTGTTACTTGATGTAACCGATAAGTTAGCAGTGGAGTTACCCCCGCCTATACAAACAAAAGTTACATCACTTGTAGCTGAAATGGCAGGAGCAGGTGTAAGGTGAGCAAGTGCAGACGCTCTTGGTCCGATACATGTACCATTCGTTTCTTCCACAAAATAAGTAGAGTCAGCATTAATAACCGGGGTTGTAAACGAACTTCCAGTTCCAATAATACTTCCCCC
>JANYDQ010000356.1 GCA_025363555.1 Bacteroidota bacterium
GGGTGGTAAACAGTACCTTTTTTATTTTTCATGGTTCGGTAATCCCTCCGGCAAATGTATAACTATTTTATATATCCAAATCATCTAAAGAGTTTATTTTCATCTCGTTTACAAATATACTTCCTTTTCCTTTCTCGAAAATCTTTTTTATATTTATACCTTAACTATTAATTAAAATATACCATGAAAAAAAAATTAATCCGAATGGCTCCACCGGACAGTTAATTGAATACTTAATAAAGTATCAAATGTACTATTTATTTTTTTTCTTGTTTTTTTTAGTTTGAGTGATGTCTAACTTAGTTTACTATCTGTTAAACTAAGTTCAGTATCTCTTAAACTAATATCAAGGTCTCTTAAACTAATATCAAGGTCTCTTAAATTAATATCAAGGTCTCTTCAACTAAGTTCAAGATCTCTTAAACTAATATCAAGGTCTCTTTAACTAAGTTCAAGATATCTTAAACTAATATCAAGATACCTTGAACTAAGTTAGACATCACTCAAACTAAAATTACTTGTTACAACTATTTATTAAGTATGCTTAAAGTGTGTTTTTTTGCCAAAAGAATAGTGATGCCCCTTTGTTGATTTCCGGCACTTTTTCATCATCCAAAAATTATTTTGATACGCGGATGGGGTTTTTATGTTAAAATTCAACTATTTTTTTTGCCGGGTAAATTCTTTCTTATATCATTGACCAAAATTAAAATGAATGTTCAATTTAAAACAAAAAAAACAAATGAAAAAAATAAATGAATTAAACAAAATCGACCTGTCGGAAACGGAATTTTGGTGCAGCCAGGAAAATCGTTTTATGACGGAAGACGATGAAAGAAGAAATGTTTTTTTAGCCAACTTGTTTGTGAACCGGGTTATTATTCTTTTTGCATCGGCTAAAGAAAACGAACAGCCTGTAAAAAAAGAACCGGAAAAGGCGGTAAGACTTACTGAAAAACAAAAGGCGAAAATTACGGCTGATACCAAGAAACAAGTAAGAGCACTTGCTACTTTGCCCCCTCCACCTTACGAAATAATAACACCTGCACCGGGTATGAGTAATTTAAATGCAGCTCAATTATGCAACCTACTGGCTCCGCTGTTTGTTTCCATCTCTGCCATCACTGCTTTCAGTACGTGCAGCCCTACTATCACTTTTTGCGAAAGCATATATAATGCCTTGTTTCCCCTGTCGAGCATTGGCAGAAAAATAAGCGGTGCAGACAAATCTACAAGAGATACACTAACCAAGCAGCTTCGCGATAATTTTGGCAGCACACTTAAAGATTGTGCCCTGCTTTGCAATGGCGACAAGAGTTTATATTTATTAATAGGTTCGCCAGTAAAACGAAAAGGAGTGCGCAGCAATACAGATTTGCCCGCGTGTGAGTTTAAGCTGAATTTGAAGAAGGGGAGGGGAAAAGTCGGAATTTCGTGCCGGGAAATTGCTCATTGCAAAGGGTACACCGTTTTTTATGGAAAAGGAGATTTTGACCCGATAACCTGGAAACAGCAGTCGGGCAGCGCCACCCAGGTTATTTCGGCAAACCTGGTTCCGGGCGAATATATCAATTTTGTGATGATTGCCTATAAAGGCGATGGTTCTTTGGGAGCCCGCGCCAATATGCAGGGCTGTAATGTGCCGTTTTCTTAAGTTGCAAATTTTTTCCTTTACCCAAGGCACACCGGGCGGGGTAAAGGTTTTTATGCCTTGGTTTCTCATTTGTTGGTATGCCTTGTTATACTCGCTTCAACTCCATTTTGGCAACCTGCCCCGTAACTAATAAAAGGGAGCGATTGTTTATTAGTGATATAAAATTTTCAACCAATGCAGGCAAGGCAGGCAAGCACCTTTGCCTTATTACTGATAAAAATAATCTTAACTATTTGTATGGTGAAAATATAAGTTATTTAAGAAAAACGTTTACCGATTTCCATCTTTTAATAATAAAAAAAGGCATCATCATCAACCTCAATTATGTTTCAGAAAATAGATGCGATGTATTTAGTTACAGGCAGGTAATCATGCAAGGCGGAATTTCACTCGAAGTTTCGGTGCGCTTAGGCAAGCAAATAAAGCAAGCTTATAAAAGCACTAATATAAAATGTTTTGGCTGGCGCGAATTGCTGGCTCCAAGAAACAGTGCTATATGCAATTGCTTATAGAAAAAAACAAGCGGGGCATTTTTTTTTCGTTGATGATGGTGTTGCGTGCCGCCATCCTTTTCAAATCACCCTTTTCAAATCATAATTGCCTCCGGCAATCTAAAATCATTTTTTATCATGTCTCATCTTAATAAATCTGTGTTCCCATCATATACAGCAGTAGCGTGCCCGCCATCCTTTTCAAATCATAATTGCCTCCGGCAATCTAAAATCATTTTTTATCATGTCCCATCTTAATAAATCTGTGTTCCATCATATACAGCAGTAGCGTGCCCGCCACCCTTTTCAAATCATAATTGCCTCCGGCAATCTAAAATCATCTTTTATCATGTCCCATCTTAATAAATCTGTGTTCCATCATATACAGCATTTCAAAAAAATAACCATCATATAAAGCATTCCATCATTTACACAAACGAATAACCTATTAATATAAAAAGCGAATAAACCATTTTGTATATTTGCGACTTATTAAAAGGTTTCAACGAATAACGAATTTTAACGAATATAAATAAATTATGAAAAGAATAATAATAACAATATCCCTGTTTGGTGTTGCCCTTCTCGGCAATGCCCAAAAAACAATGACCCCCGAAATGCTGCTGCAACTGGGCAGAGTAAACGGCATGGGGCTAACCAAAGACGGGGCAGGAGTGATATACAGTGTGAAAACATATAGTGTGGCCACAGACAAGAGCAGTACCAAAACCTATGTAATGGACCTGAAAAGCAGGAAGGAAAAGCTGGTGGACAAGGCAGATGCGCTGATGCCGAACACTAAAATTTTGCCTGACGGGAAATACAGCATCAGCAGTAATGAGGTGAAAGTGAAAAGCATTTATGGAAAGGATGTGTATCCTGATTTGAAAAATTCGGATGTGATGATATATGATAACCTGGCTTATCGCCATTGGGATACATGGGAAGATGGAAGTTTCGGGCATGTGTTTTTAAATACATTGAAAAACGCGAAAGTGGCGGATAGCTTGGATATTATGCCAAAAGAAATGTTTGATTGTCCGCAAAAACCTTTTGGCGGTGAGGAAGATTATATATGGAAACCGGACGGGAAAGAAATTATTTATGTTACAAAAAAGAAATTTGGAAAAGAGTATGCCGTGAGCACCAATACAGATATTTACTCTTATAATATAGAAACAAAAGTTACCAAAAACCTAACCGAAGGCATGATGGGCTATGATATGAAACCTGCCTATTCTGCACAGGGAGTCTTGGCTTTTGTGAGCATGAAAACAGAAGGGAACGAGTCGGACAAGAATGATATAGTGGTGGATAATGGTGTAAATAAAATAAACCTGACTGCGGCATGGGATGGTACGGTGAATGATTTTGTATGGAGCAAAGATGGGAGCACTATTTATTTTACTGCCCCGGTAGATGGAACCATACAGTTGTTTGTGGTGGATTACATAGGCATGACAAAGAAAATGCCCCAGGTAAAACAAATTACAAAAGGAGATTTTGATATACATGGTATGGTGGGGCAAGTGGGAAACACAATGATAGTGGGGCGAACAGACATGAACCATGCCAACGAAATTTATTCGGTTGATTTATCAAATGGAATGATGCAACAATTAACTCATGTAAATGATGATATGTACAAGGGTATTGTGATGGGTAAAGTGGAAAGCCGGATGGTGACTACCACAGATGGTTTGCAAATGCTGGTGTGGGTTATTTATCCTCCAAACTTTGATGCGACAAAAAAATACCCTGCCTTGTTGTATTGCCAGGGTGGACCGCAATCTGCGCTAACGCAGTTTTATTCTTTCCGCTGGAATTTTCAGTTGATGGCTGCTAATGGTTACATTATTGTAGCACCTAACAGGAGAGGAATGCCGGGACATGGCGTTAAATGGAATGAAGAAATAAGTAAAGATTACGGTGGGCAAAATATGAAAGATTATTTATCGGCAATAGATGATGTGTCGAAAGAACCTTATGTGGACAAAGCTCGTTTGGGCTGTATTGGTGCATCCTACGGTGGTTATTCTGTTTACTTTTTGGCGGGTATGCACGAAAAGCGTTTCAAAACATTTATTGCCCACGATGGTATTTTCGACTGGAGGGCAATGTACGGCACCACAGAGGAAATGTGGTTTGTAAACAATGATATAGGCGGAGCGTATTGGGATAAAGATAATGCTGCTGCGCAAAAATCGTATTCGGCTTTTAACCCTGTAAACTTTGTGAAGAAATGGGATACTCCAATTATGATTATACAGGGAGGAAAAGATTATCGTGTGCCTGTGGAGCAGGGTTTGGGTGCATTTCAGGCAGCACAGTTGCAGGGAATAAAAAGTAAATTGCTTTATTTCCCGAACGAAAACCACTGGATATTGAAAGAGCAGGATGCGCTGGTATGGCAAAGGGAGTTTTATAAATGGTTGAAGGAAACGTTATAAGATTCCAGATTTCAAATTTGAAATTCCAAATTTGAAATCTGAAATTCTAAATCTGAAATTTGAAATTTTAAAAAACATGGCAGAAGAAACAAAAGAAAAGTGGTTAACATACCTTTCGTTTACCACGGTAATATTTGCAGTATGTGCAACACTATCTACTTTTAAAGGAGGAGGTTATAGTACCAAGGCATTGTTAAGTCAGTCCAAAGCATCCGACCAATGGGCTTTTTATCAATCGAAAAGTATTAAGTCATACTTGTATGAAATGCAAAAAGAAAACCTGGAATTGCAATTAAACAATACTGCAATTACTGTTAACAAAGATGATTTGCAGAAACGAATAACTACTTATACTGATAAAATAAAAAAGTATAATGATGAAAAGGAGGGAATAAAAAAAGATGCAACTTCTTTCGAAGCAGTGAGAGATGATTGTAAGAGTCATTCGGAACGGTTTGGTTTAGCAGTTATCTTTTTGCAGGTTTCCATTTTGCTTTCGTCCATTTCTGCGCTTACAAAAAAGAAACCATTGTGGGGATTAAGTGTGTTGGTTGGAGGAGTTGGTTTAATATATTTTATTAATGGTTTTGTAGTGTTGTTTTAGACCTCACCCCCTGGCCCTCTCCTTGAAAGAAGGAGAGGGGAGTTGCTACCTGACTGATGGGAGTGAAAGTTGTTTGTAAAATGGGGTTTCTAATAAGTTTAAATAATTTTAATAAATATGAAAAAAGTAATCTTTGTAATTTTGTTTAGTATTACCACACTGGTAAACTATTCGCAGACCACTACTAAAAATCGCGAAGAAGAATCGGCAACACTGCTGGAACAAGGCAAAGCAAAAGCAGCCAATAATAACTGGGAAGGTGCGGTAAATGACTATACGAATGCTATTGCTTATAATGGAAAAAACCAGGAAGCATTATATCGCAGGGCAGTAGCACGACAGAATTTAAAAGATTACCGTGGTGCAATAATGGATTTCTCGAAAGCACTTTATTTGAATAATTCGGATGGTGCTTGTTATTATGGCAGGGGAATTTGTTATTGGTACATTGGCATGAAGCAAAAATGTTGCATGGATTTGAACAATGCAGTGAGTTATGGAAACCAGGATGCTTCGCAGGCAATTCAGAATTATTGTAATTAAAAATAGTAAGGCGATGTTATCAATAATACCCCTGCCAGGTTTAGAACCCTGACAGGGATAGGGTAAGGAAACAAATAATAATAAATGACAAAAATAAAAATACAACCTTCCAGTTTAGAGTTTTTAAAACTGGTAAAGAAAAATAATAACCGCGATTGGTTCAATGCTAATAAAGACCGGTATTTAAAAGAACACGAAAGTATTATTCTTTTTGCTGATGCTTTGCTGGCAGAAATGAATAAGCATGATAAAATAGAAACTGTATCGGGCAAAAAAAGTTTGCACCGTATTTATCGTGATACCCGTTTTGGTAATGATAAAACACCTTATAAGAATAATTGGAGCGGGAGTTTTTCGCGCGAAGGGAAGAGCAGGAGGGGAGGTTATTATTTTCACATACAGCCTGGCAACGAAAGTATTATTGCAGGCGGTTTCTGGGCTCCCGAGCCGAAAGATGTGAAGCGTGTTCGCGATGAAATTGCTCATGATGATAAACCGTTAAGAAAGATTTTAAAAAGCAAATCGTTTGTAACTACTTTCGGAAAGCTGGATGGAGAACAGGTTAAAACCACTCCTAAAGGATATGATGCCAGCAGTCCCGGAATTGATTTGCTTCGTTATAAGCAATATTTAGTGTCTAAAAAATTTACTGATAAAGAAGTGTTGGGCGATAATTTTTTGAAACAGGCAAACGAAACATTTAAAGCCATGCGTCCGTTTTTCGATTATATGTCGGAAGTATTGACTACCGATATGAATGGAATTTCGTTGGTTTGATTATTGCATTAGTAAAGGAAAGGTTCCACTATATAAGAACGAAGAAATATCTTAAAAATTAAATCAATGAAAAAACTAATTTTAATTCTGTCAATAGTTTCTTACAATGCAGTGTTTACTTCGTGTGCACAAAAAAGAACCAATTATTCGGAAAACAAATCAAAACAAGAAACATCAATTAATTCAACAACTACTATGGATACAGCAACTTTTGGAGCGGGATGCTTCTGGTGTGTGGAAGCGCAATTTCAATTATTGGAGGGTGTAGAATCAGTAACTTCGGGCTTTGCAGGCGGTACGGTAAAAAATCCTGCATACAGGGAAGTGTGCAATGGTAACACAGGGCATGCCGAAGTATGTAACATTGTTTACGATCCTTCCAAAATTTCGTATGACGAAATGCTGGCGGCTTTCTGGAAAACCCACGACCCTACCCAATTGAACAGGCAGGGCAATGATGTGGGTACTCAATACCGCTCGGTTATTTTTTATCATAACGAAGAACAAAAACGATTGGCGGAAAAATATAAAAAAGAAATTAATGAATCGAACGCTTATGGTAAACCCATTGTAACCGAGATAAGTCCGTTCACTGTTTTTTATAAAGCGGAAGATTATCACCAGGATTATTATAATGCCAATGGCGACCAACCTTATTGTCATTATGTAATTCAACCCAAAGTGGAAGAGTTCAGAAAAATATTTAAGGATAAATTGAAACATTAATTTGTTTTAGTGAATTCAAAAAACATTATAGTAATTGGTGGTGGTGCGGCAGGTTTTTTTGCGGCTATCAATTGCGCTCAACTTCATCCCGGATACACTGTTACTCTTTTAGAAAAAACAAATAAGCTCCTTACCAAAGTCAGTGTTTCGGGTGGTGGAAGGTGCAATGTTACCCACGCTTGTTTTGATAATAAACAATTAATCAAAAATTATCCCAGAGGAGAAAAAGAATTGCTGAATGTGTTCAGCAGGTTTACTGCAGAAGATACTGTTCATTGGTTTGAAAAGCGGGGTGTGAAATTGAAAACAGAACCGGATGGAAGAATGTTTCCCGACACCAATACTTCCGAAACCATTGTTAATTGCCTGATGCAGGAAGCTGATAAAGCCGGTGTAAAAATAAAAACAGGGGTAGAGATAGAAGAAATAATCGTAAACCAAGACCACACATTTGTATTAATAACCAACAATGGCGGTAGTTTTACCTGCCATAAATTAATTATTGCAACGGGTGGCAACTCCAAAGAAACCGCTTATCACTGGCTTCGCAAACTGGGGCATACCATTGTAAAACCTGTTCCCTCGCTTTTTACATTTAATATTCCCAATCATCCTGTAACGCAACTGATGGGGGTTTCCGTGCCTTATGCCAAAGTGAAAATAGCAAACACAAAATTGGAAACAGAAGGACCGCTGTTAATTACCCATTGGGGAATGAGCGGACCTGCCATATTAAAAGCATCGGCATGGGGAGCAAGAATATTGAGTGATTTGAATTACAATTTTACAGCACACATTAACTGGTCGCCAAAACACACGGAAGAAAAACTTCGGATTGAATTTTTAAGTCTTAGAGAAGAAATCGGTGCCAAAGCAATTAGTAGCAATTGCCCGATAGAGTTGCCAAAGCGCCTGTGGGAATATTTAGTAAACAAAGCAGGTGTCTCAGAAACCATGCGCTGGGCTGATTTGCCAAAGAAAAATGCAAATGTGTTAATCCATGCAGTGGTGAACGATGAATATAAAGTGCAGGGCAAAACCACTTTTAAAGAAGAGTTTGTTACCTGTGGTGGTATTAGTTTGAAAGAAATTAACTTATCTGCCATGCAAAGTAAACTGGTTCCTAACCTTTTTTTTGCCGGAGAAATAATTGATGTGGATGGCATCACCGGGGGGTTTAATTTTCAGAATGCCTGGAGTACAGCTTGGGTAGCCGCAAATAGTTTATTTTAATGATGTAATAATAATTGATATTGTTCAAAGTAAAAAAAGTAAAATACACTACCCGGTTCCGCGAAACAAACGTTTCCAAATTATATCCTTTTTATCTTTTTAACGCCCGGTTTCGAAAAAGTTCGTAACCCGATTTTTTATTTTACCTCCTTGCGGAATAATTCCGCATCATTGCGGAACTCTTGCGCACTGTTGCGGAACTCTTGCGCACTGTTTCGGAACGGTTGCGCACTGTTGCGGAACGGTTGCGCACTGTTGCGGAACTGTTGTGCACTGTTGCGGAACTTTTGCGCACTGTTGCGGAACTCTTGCGCACTCGTGCGGAATGACTATAAATCATCATTTTTAATTTACAACAGTTTAAATATCAATTAATTAATCTAAATTCAAAAAAATATCTTTTACCCATTTCCCGCTGACCTGCTGCATCAAAATGAAGCGAAACAAAGTTATTGTCGGGTTTAACTATTACAAACGGTACTCTCGGATTTGCATAAGCTGTTTTAGGAATTCGGTTTACTGTGCTTTCAATTATTTGATTAGTGGCTTGCCGGCTACTGTCTCCGTCCACCCAATAAGGCACTAATCCTCCTAAAATAAAAGGAAGAGAATCATTATTGCCGCTAATATCTTTTCTTAAATGCACTATCATGCTGTCCAAACTTGCCTGGTAGTAAGGATTTCCCACATCGCTTTCGCCCTGGTGCCAAAGTATAGCAACTAATTTACTTCTGTAGTTGCTAAGTATATAATTGGTTCTTTGCACAGCATCAGCGTATAAATTATTTCCAACATTCCAGTTGTTGGTAGAAAACCCTGTTCCTCCCATACCTCCGGGTATGATTAAAACATTACGTCCCTTAGTGAGGTATTTATTTTTATACAATTTGGCAAATGTTAATGCAAAACCAATATTATTTTCCAGTCTCGAAAAGTGATCCAAAGGTTCATGCGCCTCTATCACTTTATAATTGTATTCATTAAAGCGTCCCAATTGTTTTATGTTATCATCCGGTGCGTCCAAAACCCAATTGTACCCAATTCCCTGGTGAGTATTCGATTGTCCAATGACTAAAATAATATCAAAATCATTAGATGGTGGAATGTGGACAACGTCTTTAACCCGTTTGCAGGAAAATAAAACAAATAGAAAAATGAGTGCAGTAAACTGAAAAAGGAGTAGTAGATGCTTTCTTTGCATGTATTAGTTTATTTTAATAGCCAGTAAAGATATACATTTTTAAAAAAAATGCCGCATTAAAGTAAATGGAAAACTATTAATTTAATTTCTGTAAATAAAAATCCTGTGCCTGATTTTCGTCAGGCACAGGATGAAGGATGAATGTATTGACCAAAATTTTCTAAGTAGTATGCGGAGAATATTTTTGGTAAGCAAAACTTTTAACATGCTCTTTTATGTCTTCTGCTGAAGTTTTTTCAGCATCAAATAATTCTTTTCCTTTTTCAACAAATTCGGTTGCTTCCTCTTTTGTCATTCCTACTTTTTGGGCAACTTTTTCAAGCATAATATTAAATTTTTCCTTCATGTCCGAAGCATATTCATCTGTTTTGCTCATTATGCTTTTACGTGTCTCCGAACCTTTATCGGGTGCAAACAAAACTCCTAAAATGGCTCCTACAGCAGCTCCTGCTATAAACCCTGTAACTATTTTTCCTGAACTCATGGCTATATTGTTTTTTAATGGTTAATTTTTATGAGTACAAAGTTGCGAATAATCGCGGGGCTGCTTTTTACAAAACTTTTACATAATATTATATCATTTTTCATTAAGCAAATGATAAAAAGAGGGGAACAAGCGAACAATTCTTTAGCTAATTGTCTTCAAAAAGTTTCAATTTGTTTTTGAGTGCGGTTAATTCAGTATGCAAGCTATCCACCCTGCTTAACAAATGGGTAATGGCTTCAATGCCTTCAATATTTATATCCAGTTCGTAATGGAGCCGAATCATTTTTTCGAGGTCTTTTATGTGATTGTTATCAATGTATTGATTTTCTTCTATAATGGTAATTTCGATTAAACCATACTCCTGAAGTGAATTGATAAAAGTATATTCAATGTTGTGATGAATGCAAAACTGCTGCACGGAAACCAGGTTTTCATTTTTCATTTTTATCAAGTTTTGATAGTTCAGTAAATAATTCTTTTTCCTTTTCAGATAAATTAACAGGAGTGGTTAACCGGTAAGTAATATACAAATCGCCAAACTCGTTTTCTTTTTTATAAACCGGGAATCCTTTTCCTTTCAATTTCACTTTTGTTTCGTTTGCTGTTCCAGGCTTCACATTTAGTTTCACCTGTCCGTCAAACGTATCCACAGTTATCTCCCCACCCAGCACGGCAGTATATAAATTCAAATCTACAGTGGAATAGAGGTTGTTTCCATCGCGCTTAAATTTTGTATGATTGCTGATAAAAAAAGTAATGAACAAATCGCCTTTCGGTCCTCCGTTCATGCCTTCGCCTCCATGTCCTGATATTTTAATTGATTGCCCGTTTTCCACTCCTGCCGGAATGGTTAGACGAATGTTTTTACCATTCACAGTCAGGGTTCGTTTGTGTGAAGTATATACCTCTTTTAAGTCGAGGTGTAGCTCAGCATTAAAATCCTGTCCGCGGTATTTGGGATGATGTGAGTGCCTTGCACCTTGCGCCCCACCAAACATGGATTCAAAAAAATCAGAAAAATCTTCGTTTTGTCCTTCACCTGCATTGTTCTGCCTGCTCTGAAACGGTGCGCCCTGCTGCCGTTGCTGTCCGGCTTTTTCAAAGTGTTCTGCCTGTTTCCAATCCTTGCCGTACTTATCATATTTTTTCCTGTTTTCAGGATGGCTCAATACTTCGTTTGCCTCATTTATTTGCTGAAATTTCTTTTTTGCTGTTACATCATTTGGATTAAGGTCAGGATGATACTTACGCGCAAGTTTGCGATAAGCCTTTTTAATTTCACTTTCGCTCGCACTTTTATCCAGTTCCAGTATTTTGTAGTAATCTATAAATTCCATAGTGAAGGGGGCTAATTAAAAAACAAAGGTAAATAAAACTAAACGGTTTAGGTGGCACTATCTGCTGCTGGGCAAAATCATGTTATAAAACTTGGCGTATTTCTTTTTTATGACTTTATGAATTTTGCCTTTTATTTTAGCAAGTTTTATTAATAGTTTTCCGAACCTTTCTTTTTTTCTGGCAGCTTTATATTTATTAAAATCCTGTAATAGTAAAGCCGATTTCTTTTCCGATTTTGCGTTTTGTTTAAACCAACTCTCTTTTTTTAGTAGTGCTTCCATTTCGCATTTTTTTAATTTGTTAATGACAGCAAAGTTAGCCAACTTATGAAAGTCGAATAATATGTAATCTGTAAATAAAATTATATCTTTTTAGACATAACCTTTTGTTTTCACAACAATAGTTATATTAATCCTTTGCCACTTTAGTAACCGAAACAAAACCGGTTTGGTCGAAATATACTTTTAAGGAATAGACACCTGGCGCCAGGGAATTTATTTTTGTGGTTAATTGAGAACTACCATCAGATACGTTTTGGGTTTCTTCCTGCATTATTCTTCCTAAATAATCCAAGACCTGTATGTTTATTTTTCCTTTGGAGGTGGAATAGAAATCGAAATTAATATCACTGCTGGTAGGGTTGGGGTGTACATTAAACAGGTTTACTTTATCCATTTTATTATCAATAGAAATTATGGCGGAGTAGGTGTATGCTCCGTTGTAATCTGTTTGTTTAAGGCGGTAATAGGTGGTTCCGTTCACAGGGCTATTATCGTAAGTTTGATAACTTAGGGTGGAAGTGCTGTTGCCGGCTCCGTTTACTTTTATCAAGGTCATAAAACTAATGGCATCGTCTGCTCGTTCTATGGTAAAATAATCATTGTTGGTTTCTGTAGCGGTTTTCCATTCTATGAGGTTGCGGGTGCCTTGTGCCTGCCCTGTAAAGGATAATAATGCAATAGGAAGAGGTGCACAGCCGGTAAGTGCAGCATTGCCGGGATTGGTGCCGCCTGATAAGTTTAAGGTGAAATTTCCATACTGGGAGCCGTTGCCACCTAAGCCTGAATAAGCACCAAATACTTCTATGTAATAATTGACTCCCTGCGTGGTAATAAAAGTTACGGAAGATGCATTTCCGGCACCACTTCCGGCACACCCTCCTGTATTATCGTTTCCGGCAACGCAGGTAAAACCGCTGGAGCAGTTGGCAGCACTCCACACACCTAACTGGGTGTCAAAATTAGTAGTCCCACCGCATACATTCACGGTAAGGTAAGTGGAATCGCCTGTAAAAAGATACCATAAAGCAATAGGATTAACTGCAGTAGCACTTCCGCACCCGGTAATGTCCCCGATGTTGGTAGCGGTAATGGTAGAGCCGGTTATGCTGCCTCCGCAGTTAACAGTAATTGCCCCGGTACACTGGTCGTTTGGAGGAGGTGCGGAACAGGTAATGGTTAAGGTATAATTGCCGGTACCACCCGACCATCCACTTACAAAAATATAATAAAGCGTTCCTACAGTAGTTGAAAAAGTAACCCGTGAAGCCTGCGGATAGCCACAGGTAACTCCACCCACGCAACCGGGATTGCACATGTCGTCATTTCCTGTGAGGCAGGTTAAGCTTCCGCAGGTGCCGGTGTAAATAAATAATTGAGTGTCGTAATTAGTTGTTCCGCCACAAGTGGTAGCTACCACGTTTTGCCCAGTGCCAGTGAGCACATACCACACTCCCTGTGCAGGTGTGGTGGCGGCTACGCAAAGTGCAGTAGGGTCGCCTGTTCCGGTAATACCGCAAGCAGCAGTGGTGCAGCCGGTGTACACCCCACCGCACACGGCAGTGGTGGCATTGGCACATAAATCGTTGGAAGGAGTAACCACACAAATAGCAAATGCAGACGTGGTGGGTGCTCCGGAGAAATCATATACTCTCACCCAGTACTGTGCGCCTCCTGTTAAAGTGGTCCAGGCAAATGATTCGTTTCCTCCTAAACCTGTCGCATTGATACATCCTAATGATGTACCTGCTCCTCCGCAAGGGTTGGTAGAAAATAATTCATATACTATATTGATGCCCGAAGAACCATTAACGGTAATAGTTTGATTGGAAGAACCAGCAATGAACGTGTACCAGACATCGGAAGTAACAGTGCCGCCACAATTGGCAGGTAGTGAAATCGTGCCTCCAACCACTGTACCGGAAATTAAGTTACAGTTAAAAGCAGGTGTAAGCGTGGTTGCTGAAGCACAAGGGTCGTTTACAGGAGGTGTGGCAACACAAATGGTGAACGTATTGCAGGCAGAAGTGCCGGTGAAATCATATACCCGTATCCAATAGGTAGAACCTACAGTAATCCCTGATAAAGTCAGTGTTTCTGTACCGCCAACACCTGTTGCATTTGCACAACCTATGGAAGTGCCGCCACAGGAAGTGGAGTAAGCCTGGACAACAACATTCATAGTGGCGCATGGTACTACAGTAACAATATTGGTAGTGGAAGTAGCAACAAAATTATACCACACATCATCATTGGGGGTGCCTCCGCAAAGGGTAGCTTGCCCGGAGGCAGTGGCACCTGCCAGTGTGCCGGCAGTATTTCCGCCACAATAGGCAGGTGCAGCCGCAGTACCATAAACAAAAATGGTTGGTCCGTTACAATCATTGTTTGTTGGTGGCAGGGTGATACATATTGTAAATGTGGTGGTGGCTGGGTATCCGCCTGCGGCATCGTACACCCTTACCCAATACGTTGTGCTAACAGCCAAACCTGATAAGGTAGTTGTTTCTGTACCTCCGGCAGTAGCATTGGCGTTGGTGCAATTAATACTTGTGCCACCGCAGGAAGTGGAATACACCTGGAACACAGGGTCGAAACTGGCAGAGCCAACTACAGTAACTACATATTGCTGCCCGGCAGTTGCAGAAGTAGTGAAACTATACCAAACATCGTCATTCGCAATTCCGGCACAGCCTACAAGGGATTGAGTTGCCCCCGAAACATTCCCGGTGGTGGGCACACAGGCAACAGAAGGAGTAAGAGAAACAGCCCCTGCACAATTATCGTTTGCGGGTGGGGGATTTAAAATACAGATATTAAAACCAGTAGAACCGGGCGAACCGACATTATAATCATAAACTCTTACCCAATAGGTAGTGCCGATAGAAGTGGCGATACTGCTTGAAATAGTAGTTCCCGGAACACTTCCCGGAGCATTGCACAGAACAGAGACCAAACCACCAGGGCAGGCACCGGAGAAAACTTCGAACCCGGGATCGAAAGTTGCCGATGCTGCTACTGTAATGGTATGCGAAGTGCCTGTGGCAACAAAACTATACCACACATCATCGTCAGGGTTACTGCCTGGACATGCTGCTCCTGCTGCTATTCCAGAATTGGAAGCTACATTTACATCACCGGCAGTGGGGGTGCAGGTAGCGGTGGGAGTAAGTACAACTGCATTGGCACAATCATCATTTGGAGGAGGTGTTTGAATGCAGATAGTAAAAGCAGAGGAGGCGGGAATACCGGTTCCAAAATCATATACCCGAATCCAATATTGAACACCAATCCCTAAGCCGGTCATAGTAAGAGTTTCCACGCCACCTACTCCGTTTAAATTAGTACATCCTAAAGAAGCACCTGCACCCCCGCAAGGGGTAGAGGAATAAACTTCGAAAACGGCATTCATGCTTGCAGAAGGAGTTACCGTAATAACATGTGAGGAAGCAGTGGTTGTAAACGTGTACCAAACATCATCATTGGTAGTATTTGCAGCGGTGCAGGAAGCAGGTATAGCTGATTGTTGAGTTGCTCCGGCTGTTGTTCCCGCTATTCCTCCGCACGATGCAGAAGCAGCAAGGGGAGCTATCACCTGGGCATTTGCGCAATCATCGTTGGCAGGAGTGGAATTAACACAGACAGTTCCCAACATATTAACAGCATTGCCATAATTCATAATTCTTATAAAGTAGGTGCCTGGCGCTAAATTAGGCAGGGAAACAGCTTCTGTGTGTGCAGAGGTGGTGGTAATATAATTTGCACATCCTATTTGGGTTTCTGCCCCACAAGTTCCTGAAAGCACTTGTATGACCATATTACTGGTTGCGCTGGTACTTTGTGCAGTTACTGTTATATTTTGGTTTGGACCTCCGGGTACGGTAAAAGAGTACCAACCTTCTCTGCGAAAAATATTGTTGAAACAGGTCGGTACAATGCTTGTGCCTTCCACTGTAAAATCGTTAAACCCGGGTGCAGCCGGGGTAACACATGTGCCAATAGGAATGTTAATAGCTGTAAGGCAGGTAGCAGGTGCCTGGGCGTTTATCGTGAATGAAAAGGAGATGAAAATGAATAATAAAGCCGAACCAATACGGATAGAATTGAATGTTGGCAAATTACTTTTAATAAAATTTTTCATCATTGGTTATTATTCAAAAAAAAATATTAAAAAGAAATTAAACAATGCCCTGAAAACATGGAAAAAGAAAATTACCATCTTTTATCTGCATTAATAGATGTGTAAATTTAATAAAAGGTTGCTTACCAAAGCGATAAATTATTCATTATATTTTGTATTCGTGATTTGGCAAAGCAAAAAAACTCTACTTTCGTAACCAATTAAAGAGCATTTTGGAAAAACATATACTTAGTAAATCTACATTTTTAAGAGGGCTGCAATGTGCTAAATCATTGTACTTATACAAAAACTTCATCCAGCTGCGCGATAAACAGTCGGCAGAAACAACCGCTATTTTTAATCGTGGAAATAATGTAGGAATACTGGCGCAAAAGCTTTTCCCGGGAGGAGTGGATGCTACCCCCGCAAAACGCTCGGACAACATTTTGGCTGTTGAAAAAACACAACAACTAATAGAAAGCGGGGCAGAGGTTATTTATGAAGCCGCTTTTCAGCACAACGGGGTGCTTGCCATTTTAGATATTTTGGTAAAAAAAAATAATGAATGGTATGCTTACGAAGTAAAAAGCTCTACTAAAATTTCAAAGACGTATTTGCTGGATGCCGCTTTGCAGTACTGGGTGATTACTAATTATGGATTGCCCCTGGCGGATATTTCATTAATTATAATTAATAACCAATACACCAGGGATGGGAATTTAGAACTGGATAAGTTTTTTGCTGTTAAAACAGTGAAACAGGAAGCACTGCAACAGCAGGAAATGATAGAAGAAAAAGTGTATCAGTCCAAATTAGTGATAGCTAACCCGGAACAACCTAAAGTGGCTATCGGTGAACATTGCTTTATTCCTTATCACTGCGATTTTATGGGCGTGTGCTGGAAAAATGTTCCTGTCAATTCTGTTTTTGAAATTACAGGTATTCCCAAATCAGAACAATTTGCTTTGTACAATGCAGGGTATAAAACCATTTCTGAAATCCCTTTTAAAAATAATTTAGGTGCCAATGCCAATGCACATGTGCAGGCTGTTCAAACGGACGAAGAGAAAATAGATAAAACCGCAATCAGCACATTTTTAAGCAAAATAAATTATCCGTTATTCTTTATGGATTTCGAAACATTTATGCCCGCCATTCCCATTTATAATAAAACAAAACCTTATCAGCATATCCCTTTTCAATTTTCGCTGCATTATAAAAAGGATAAGGAATCGGAATTGCAGCATTTTTATTTCCTGGCTGAACAGGGATTAGACCCGCGAAAAGCTTTTATTGAAAACTTGCTGAAACACACCGAAACCGAAGGAAGTATTTTAGTTTACGATGCCCTGATGGAAAGAAATATTTTGAACGGTTTAAAAAAAGATTTCCCGGCACATACTCCTGAAATTGATTTGCGCCTAAACCGCATTATTGATTTGATGATTCCTTTTCAGAATAAAAGTTATTATCACCCGGCAATGAAAAATTCTTTTTCAATAAAAAATTTACTTCATGCCCTGGTGCCCGATTTGTCCTATTCCGATTTAATGATTTCAAGCGGCAGCATTGCCATGACGGCTTACGAACACCTGCAAAAAGAAACCGACCTCTTAAAAATTATTGAAGTGCGCGAACACCTGCATGAATATTGCAAACTGGACACGTTATCAATGGTAAAGATTTTTGAGAAGCTGGAAGAGGTGGTAAAAGAGAAGTAATAGGTATAGGTAACAGGTAATAAAAGTACTACCTTTTGAAAAGGTAGTACTTTTATGTGTAATTAAAACCTTTCCAGTTGCGAAAAGTAAAAATTTCCTTCTATTTCTGCATTCTCATCGCTGTCCGAACCATGAACAGCATTTGCAGCTATTGATTTAGCATATATTTTACGAATGGTACCTTCGTCTGCCTTTGCAGGGTCGGTAGCGCCTATTAAGGTTCTGAAATCTGCCATGGCATTTTCTTTTTCCAAAATAGCTGCCACAATAGGACCGGACGACATATACTCTACCAGCTCACCGTAAAAAGGACGAGCCTTATGTACCTCATAAAAACTACCTGCTGTTTGTTTCGATAGCCGGGTATATTTCATTGCTACAATGCGAAACCCTGCATCGTTAATCATTTTTAGTATTCCGCCAATAGACCCGTTTGCCACTGCGTCCGGCTTAATCATTGTAAAAGTTCTGTTTGTTGACATTTTTTTGTTTTAATTGTTTAGTTATTAAAATGCCCCTCTAATCAGGGGCATGTTTGTTAATAGTTGCGAACCCAACGGTTCTGAAGAACGGGACAAAGATAAACAAAAATCAATATCAACTCACCCTGATACTGAAAAACCGGAACCGGAATTCTGTAATAAATAAACACCTTTTTATAATGGAAAATTATAAGTAAAAATTTATTTCCAAAAATTTAAAGTATTTTTGAATCTCATTCGTCTTCTATAGTATAACGTCCCGATTAATAAATGAGCAACCATACCGTTAGCGAATTAAAAACCGAACAACTCAACACTACCATTCATCGCGAAAAAGGGAAGTTGATGACCTTCATCAGCGGTAAAATGCCATCGGTACAAGATGCGGAAGACATTCTGCAGGACGTGTTTTTCGAATTCGTAGAAACCTCCCGAGAGGACGATACCATTGAACAGGTGGCTTCGTGGTTATACCGGGTAGCAAAAAACAAAATTACCGATTGGTACAGAAAACGAAAACCGGAAAGGTTTGTAAACACCATAATAAGCACCCAGCCGGATGATGAACCCCTGCTGTTAACCGATATTTTAGCATCCATGGAAATACAGGCAGACGACAAAATGCTGCTCGGGCTAATATCCGAACAACTTACAGAAGCATTGGAGTTATTGCCCGAAAAACAAAAAGACGTTTTTGTAATGCACGAGCTCGAAGGGCTAAGTTTAAAACACATTGCCCGGGTTACCAATGTTCCTCTCAAAACGGTTATCTCCCGAAAACATTATGCAGTGTCCTTTCTCCGCGAAAATTTGAGAGAATTATATAACGAATTGTTAAACCAGTAAAATAAATAAACTAATAAATAAATAATAAAAACAAAAAAAATGAAATCTACCTTTATAGCATTAAAAGCAGTAAAAATTGCAGCAGCAATTTTATTTTTCGGAACACTATTCGGCTTTGGCACCATGTATTTGTGGAACTGGCTTATTCCAACCTTGTTTCACGGACCCGTAATTACCTTCTGGCAAACCATCGGGTTATTTGTTTTATCAAAAATTCTTTTTGGAGGATTCCATGGCAAAAGCAGATACCGCGGCTGGGGAAACAACGCCACGAAAGACCGCTGGAAACAAAAAATGGAAGAACTGATGGCAAACATGACCGAAGAAGAAATAGAGAAATGGAAAACAAGCTGCGGAAAGTAGTTATAGTTCAACCATCACCCAGGTGCTCCAAACAACACCCCGGTTGAGCGTAGCCTCTGGCTACGTTCTTTTTAACAAGGCTTCTAGCCTCCTTTACTCTTTTATAAATCTTTTTGTTAGAGATTTTTTTTCATCATTAATATAAATGAGATAGATACCGGGCGGCAACTCATTAATATTAATCGTATTTGCTTGGGTGCTATATTCCTTATTCATTACTTCATTTCCTAAAGCATCAATTATTTTTAATTTATATTTTTTTGATGTTGTTTTGTAATTTATAGTAATAGTTGCATTAGCAGGGTTGGGGTAAGTTTCTAATCCGTTAGCATTTTCTGTTTCTCCCACTCCTACATCGCTGCATCTCATTACTGAAACATCATCTATATAATAATAGGATTGTAAATGTGTTCCAATTAAAATTGTATCTGTAAGACTGTCAGGATAAAAATTACCAATCACAATATAGTGTTCTCCACCTTGCGCATGGTAAACTCCTGATATTTCTGTCCAGTTGACACTATCGCTTACTATATTTGTGTCATTAATCTGGGGAGTATAGTTTAAAACACCCATAGTAGCAGAGTAAATATGAGTATCTGAAAAATACATGCCAATATTATTATTAGCTACCTTACAGCCCAGTCCCCCTAAGCTAACATAAAAGCTAACACAATAATATCCTTGTGCCACCAAAGTACTATCAAGGGGAACCTGGATGTAATCTCTAGAATTACCATAGAGAACTCCACCAGCATAACCATTGCCGGTATGTGGAATTTGAAAACCCTGTGAATTACTTGGAATGCAATACATAGGAACTGTTACACAGACATTAAATAAATCCGGGCTTGCTAATGTAGGATCATCCCAAGGAGGTGCATAACCTGCCCATATTGGACCACCAGGAGATATGGCAGCACCATAATTACAATTAGTAATAAATTCAAACGATGGATTAGGTACCAAGTTTAACTGCGCTTTCGTGATGAATTGAAATAACAGAAAAAGAAATAATATGTGTCGTTTTATCATTTGCAATAGAAATAAAAAAAACTCTTTCGCACTGTAAAAGTACGAAAGAATTTTTTAATTATTGTTGTTTTATTTTACTATTATCAGTTTATCTACTTTTGCATTTTTACTTCCTTCTTTCACCTCATAATAATAAACTCCCTGGTTTAATTCTACAGCGTCAACCAGTATCTTGTTGTTTCCAGGGTTCAGAACCTGTTGTTGTACCAATCGCCCATCCATTGAATAAACACTAAAGGTAGAAACCTCATTTCCTTCAAGTATGTATTCAAAAGTAAAACCACCTGAGTTAGGGTTAGGATACAATTTAAAGTTGGATTGTTTTACAGATTGCTTCATTGCAATAGGACTACGTGATTGAAGAACTGAACTTGTGTCAGGAACTTGTATCCATAACAACCATCGTGCTGTATAAACTGAATTACCACCTCTGAAAGCATTTTGATAAGCCACATCATGTAACTCGGAAGATTCAGCAGTACTAAATTTGTAATGAGCACCTATACCATTTGCAGTATCATTTTCGTATTGCAGTTTTTTCAGGTAAATGCTGTTTACTGTTTTCAGGTTATCTTCTTGCGTATTGTGGGTAATTATTGCATTGTTAATACTGTTTGCCTGTGCCAGGTTGCTGCTCATAGTATCTATCATTCGCTGAACCTGTTCAAACTTACCAGTATTACGATTGTGATTGTAATTGTAAAAATTTTGATACAAACTATCATCAGCAGTATTAAGATTCCTTAGACTATCATAGACATTCAGCAAATGGTAAGCATAAATGGTATCCCGCATCAGGAAATACTCGCCAAGTGTATCGTAATTGGTTTGCCCTCTTACAATTTTACCAAACATCATTTCTCTTATATCACTTGCCGAAAGATTAGGGATGGGCGAACGGGTGCTACCGTAGGTTCCGCTGCAATTATCAGTATAACCTGAATTATAGTTGCGAGTATAAAAGATAGTACCTAAATCATCATTAGGGATAACATTATAATTCCAAGTGGTTGAAACCGCAAAATCACCTGTAAGGTCCGAATTTCCAGATGTGGAATTTGAACTATTTGAAG
>JANYDQ010000358.1 GCA_025363555.1 Bacteroidota bacterium
GGACAGGTCGCGACCTGTCCCTACGCCACCCGTCCCCACAACGCGACCCGTCCCTACGTTTGCGCGTTTTATTTCAATAATCCCATGAATATGATTTGGCATCACCACAAATTCGTGCAAAACCAAATACGGATATTGTTCGCCTAACCAATGCCATTGTTTTTCTGCAATTTTTCCATAATCATTTAATATCATTTGAACGGGATGGTCGCGACCAACCCCTACGATTTCACCGAAACAACAAACCCTATTTTCAACACACGATGTAACGAAATACAAATTATCCTGCGAATAATCATATCCTTTCATCCTGTTGGGTTTGCGGTGGTGTAACATTATTTTTTATTCAATTGGTTTTAATGGTGGTTATCCCGTAGGGACAGGTCGCGACCTGTCCCTACATTGAAATACAATTTATTTTTTGGACGGGTCGCGACCCGTCCCTACGGTTATCATTTATCATTTTATTTTTATTTCGTTTTTATATCAACCTCCCTTCAAATGCCTTCTTCAAAATTGTACGGATAGGTCGCAACCTGTCCCTGCATACATTATTCATAACAATTTCCCTTCAAACGCTTTCTTCAAAATTGTACGGACAGGTTTCAACCTGTCCCTGCATACAAAAATCACAACAATTTCCCTTCAAACGCTTTCTTCAAAATACTTTGCTTCAACATTTCTGCTTGTTGCAAACTGTTGGTTATTGTTTCTTCTATCTTATCGCAAACGGTGAGTTTACTTTCTAATTCATCAACTATTTTCTGTTGTTCTTCAATAGAATATAATGGCAAAGGCATTGAGTTACAGTTTTCCTTATTCAAATATTGTATTGTAGTTGAAGTAGATTTTTTTTCAAAAAAATTTTTACTGTATTGAATACAATATGCCAAATACTTTGGGTTAATAATTTCATTTGAAATAAAAGCATGTAATTGTTGATTGATAACTATTGGTTTTTCTACAATGGCACTTAGTCCAAAAGTTCCAACACAAGTCATAATAACACCGCCAACTGGTATTACTCTGGCGTTAAATTCCTTTACTTCTATTTCGGAAAGTCCCAAAGAAATATTGTTGTAGTCCAACCTAATTGAATCTGGTGTTAGGTTCGGAGTAGTAACCCATTTAATGTTACCAGAAAATGATTTTGGTTTATCTCTGTTAGGAACAATACATTTACATATATCGCCTACTTTGACAACCTTCCAACCCTTCGGCAATTCACCATTTACATTTTTGTTTGTCAACCTTCCTTCAAAAGCCCACTTCAATAAACTTTGGCGGTAAACTTTTAATTGCTGTTGTGCTGTTAGCAGTTGTTGTTTTCCGTTTTCTAAATCGCTTAGGAGTTCTTCAATTTTGGAAACGATGGCTTGTTGTTCTTTCATTGAAGGAACAACCAATTCAAAATTCCAAAGCAAGGTTGGTTCAATGTGAGGAATACCAACTCCCTTTGGTCTTGTGTTTAAGATTTGAAATTTGCCACTGAGAAAGTGATACAAATATTCTTTGTGAATATTTTCTTTCGGCAAAATTTTCATCAGTGTAGAGCCAACTGCACCTTTCTTTGCTTTACCTATCAGTCCACATCTTGCGCCATCCCAAACCATCAGCAAATCACTATCCTCACACAAGTTGCATTTATCACCATTTGTGTATTCATCAAAAATATTTTTCTCAAATGCTTTGATGTTGATGTATGCAACTCCACACTCTTTATTTTTTTCTTCTTGTAAAACTTTCGGCTTCTTTCCTTTGGAGTAAGTGCACACTTCACCCAACTTTTTCAATTGCCAATGCTTCGGTAGTTTCTGTGTAGGCTTTATAGTTGTATTCTGGGAATCGGCAGTAATTTTAGTCATTACATTTTTTCAAACTTAGTTCGCGCGGAACATCTATATGCAAATGGGGTTTTGTTTTTCTTTACAATTTGTTTTATTTCATCCCATCGGTTAACGAGTTGCTTCACCATTTCCCAATAGGCAAAACCACTGTTTGATGGTGGATTAAAAAATAAAATACCAACTCCGTTTTCTATGTATAATTCTTTTTGGTGTTTTTGAGCTTGTATTCTAAAATCCTGAGTTATAACAATGCCATTTTTTTTGCCAACTTTCGGTATCCATTCTTCATCGGGTGTGCCTTGTCCAAATTCATCCTTGATAGAAAGAATTTTAATTTCAACACCATCTTTTTTGTTTTGTGGCTGAACAAGCTCATTTAATCCTGTGGCAAGTTGTCGAGGTAAATTCTCGTCAATGTAAACAACAAAGCTTTTCATGCAGCTTGCCTAAAAAATTTAACTGCATCTTTTACTTTATCTTCAGATATTTCATAAAGCAGGGCAATAAACGATATAGGTTCTTTGGCTTTATACATTTTGTATATTGCTTCTGCCTGAATATTAGTGCCCTCTATTACCGGTTGTCCAAATTTATGGTGAGGGTCGCAAACTATTTTGTGAGTTTTGCCCATTGGCCAATAACGGGAAGCTAACAAGTCGCCATCAAACTCTAAGTTTTTGAAAAAAACTTTTATAAATGAAAGGTTAAACTGTTTACTTCCATCAAGTGTAATGGTATCTCCGTTTATGGATAAAAATATTTTTTTACCGTCAGTATGTATATTTTCAAGTACCTTTTTTTGTGCAAACGGAAAATGTGTTTTGAATTTTTTAGCAAGTTCTTTATGTGCATTTAAAACCTGTCGGGTATTTACACCCGCTTCTGCAAATTGCATCATTACAGAGAACTCCACTAAGGTATGAAAACCTACCGCTTTGGTTTTATCAATATTCCATGAATAGTTTCCTTCATACACTTTTCCTAATTCTCCATCCCAATATTTATTTATCCAAAGATGGACTTTGTTGTATGGCATTTGAAGAATTTGAGCGATTTCGGAAGTGGTATAAATACCGTTACCTAATTGAAGTTTATTTTCGAATTTGTTTATCATTTTTTTTGCAAATATACAATTATGCCGCTAATGCTTCATTTAATTCGTTAATAATTGTTTCGGTGCTGTCGCCAAACAGTTGCCACATCTTGCTCAATCCACCTTGTGCATTGAATGGGCTTAAATCAAAATCGTCTTTCTCAATGTTGTAAGAAGTAGAAACATAATCTTTAATCATTCGCAGCCATTGCATTTGTTCTTCGGTAAAGCGATTGTGTTGTCCTGCATTCTTTTTCAAAATCCAATCACGGAAATTTTTGTCAACTGTTTTTGAAAAATCATTCAGCGTTGTGTCCATGCCTGTAACATTGCGAAGCAAACTCACTAAAGCAATCAATTCGTTTTTCGGTTGCCCTGTTACTTTTTCCAACTGCTCATAGCATCGCCAAATATTCATGGGTGCAAGATTGGGTTTGGTGGCAACCAATTTTTCCAACACTTCTTTTATCATCGTGTAAGTGAGCTCCCGTCTGCGATACGGTTGCTTGTAAAAAATTTGCAAAGCAGTCAATTCATCTTTGTGTTCTTGCATCCACTGTTTAAAATCATTTATGAGTGCTTCGGCTTTTTCTTTGTAGTCAGTTTGCCAACCAACTCCAATCACTTCATCGGGATTTAGCAAATCAATTTTTTGTTCGTGTGCCTTGCGAACATTTTCAATGTATTCATTCAACTCACCTGTAAAAACTTTTGCAGCGTTGTTCTGCAAGGCAGAAACCAAGGCAACATATTTTTCATCTTTTTCTACGGGTGCTACACCTTTATTTTCAGTTTCAACTTTTGTCCGCAAATCTTCAAGCGTATCAGGATTAAAAGCGTTCAACAAATCTTTCACTACTTGCGAAACAGTTTTTCCTTCTGATAATTTTTCAAACTGTTGTTTCTCCTTCTCAGTAATTTGTTTGTCTAATCGTGTCAATCGGTTTGCAAGCGATGTAAATAATTCTTCTTCTCTTGCACCAAAAGAAACGGCTTGCAATAAATCTTTCAACGGCACACCGGGTTTCTTTTCTAAAGGTCGGCTGTCGGTTTTCAAACTCTTTGTAACACCAATCGCATCTACAATTACAAAATGGTCTTTGGTAATTTTTGCAGATGGCGTAACTTTTTTCAAATCATCTAACGGAATTGTTCGTGTGCCTCTGCCTTTCATCTGCTCAAAATAATTTCTGCTTTTTACATCTCTCATAAAAAGCAAACACTCCAACGGTTTTACATCTGTGCCTGTTGCAATCATGTCAACCGTTACGGCAATTCTTGGATAAAAATCATTTCTGAATTGAGCCAACACACTTTTAGAATCATCGGCTTTATAAGTTATCTTTTTGCAGAAACGATTTTCTTCTGCAAACTCTTTTCGCACTGCTTGAATAATATCGTCAGCATGTGAATCTGTTTTGGCGAAGATTAAAGTTTTAGGAACTTCAAACTGTCCGCTTGCATCAAAGCGGTCAGAAAAAATGTTTGGCAAATTTTCTTTGAAAGATTTTATGATGGTTGCAATTTGATTTGGGTTTACAATGTCTTTGTCCAACTGTTGCGATGTATAAGTTTCATCTTCGTCTTGCAACTCCAATCTTTTCTTTCTGCTTAATCGTTCTCTATGTTCAACATATTCGCCTTTCCAAATAGTTGCTCCTTGCTTGGTAATTTTTGTATCAATGATAAAAACATCATAGCCCACATTCACTCCATCGGCAACAGCCATTTCGTGTGAATATTCACTCACCACATTTTGTTCAAAGTAGGCAATGGTTCTTGCATCGGGTGTGGCTGTTAAGCCAACTTCAAAGGCATCAAAATAATCCAACACTTGTTTCCATAAATTGTAAATGCTGCGGTGGCATTCGTCAATCACAATGAAATCAAAAAACTCAATCGGAATTTTTTCGCTGTATTCAATCGGTGGAACTTCTTTGGGTTGCCACTTTCTTTCGTTTGGATTTTCTTCCTCTGCACTTTCTTCCAACTCTGTTCCTTTCAAAATAGAATACAGTCGCTGAATGGTTGTGATGCAAACCTGACTGTCGCTTGCTACAAAACTTGAACGCAAGCGTTGCACATTGTAAAGCTCAGTGAACTTGCGGTTGTCGTCAACTGGAATGTAGTTTAGAAATTCCTGTTCTGCTTGTTCGCCTAAGTTTTTGGTGTCAACCAAAAACAGAATTCTTTTTGCCTTTGAAAATTTTAGTAAACGATAAATAGAAGTGATGGCGGTAAAAGTTTTTCCCGAACCTGTCGCCATTTGAATCAATGCCTTTGGTCGGTTCTCTTTAAAAGAAGTTTCCAGATTATTGATTGCAGAGATTTGGCAATCTCTTAAACCGTCAATCGGTAAAACGGGCAAGTCAGAAAATCTTCCTCTTAAAGTTTTGTCTTTTTTCAACCACTCACGAAAAGTTTCGGGTCGGTGAAAAGTAAATACTTCTCTTGACCTTGGTTTGGGATCGTTGAAATCGGTAAACCTTGTTACCTCGCCTGTGCTTTCATACACATAGGGCAAAGGTTTATTGTCAAGATGTTTGAGTTTTGCTTTTGAATAATCTTCGCTTTGGCTTTCGTGGAAAGTCAGTCGGTGTCCTTCTTCTTCCCGTTTTGCTTCAATGATGCCGCAAGGTTTGCCGTCAACAAATAAAACATAGTCGGCTGGTCCAATATCGGTTTGAAATTCACGAACTGCTACACCAATATTTGCTTGTAAGTTTATTCGTGCCTTGTCCTGAATAGCCCAACCACACCGCTGCAAAGCGGTGTCTATTTGGTCCCGGGCAATTTGTTCAGGGTTTTGGTTTGGCATTTATATTTTTTTCAATATTAAGATTGACAAAAGTATCAAAACTTTCGACAAATCCCGTTCTATCATATTAATATTACCTGCCAATAAGTTCGGGATTTGTAATCCCGTTCTGTCAACCCATTACTCTGCAGTCGAGATTGCAAATCTCGTCCAGCGGGAGAATGGATTTTATTTTTAACATGGTGCTTCATCAGTGAATTAATTTTAGTTATTTCCTCCGGATTTTTTATTTTGCAGGGTTATTTTTTCCCGTTTTAATTACCCAATTTTTTTGAATACCCATATTTTAAAGGCTTTCACTTGTAGGGACATTTTCCCGCTGGCTGAGATTTGCAATCTCCGCCAATGAGTTCGGGATTTGTAATCCCAACGTTAGAAATTAATAAATATGGATTACAAATCCATTGCTCTAAGGACAAGATTGCAAATCTCGTCCAGCGGGGGAGCTGGAATTATATAGGTTTATTTTCCATTTATCTTCCCAATAAAAAAACTTTTCTTTTT